>JAUTXM010000446.1 GCA_030838025.1 Acidimicrobiaceae bacterium | reverse complement strand
AACGGCCAGATCCGGGTCATGCCGCTCAACGAGGCGTGCGCCGCCGTCTCGGTCGGCATCGTCGACGCCATCGCCCTGCTCGACCTCGACTACAGCGAGGACAGCACCGCCCAGGTCGACATGAACGTCGTCATGACGGCATCGGGCCGCTTCGTCGAGGTCCAGGGAACGGCCGAAGGGTTACCCTTCACCAAGTCCGAACTCGACGATCTCCTCTCGCTGGCCGAGCACGGGATCGCGGGGATCCTCGACTCCCAGGCCGAACTGCTGGCGACACCGCCGCCGCCCCGCCCGCCCCGAGCCCCGTGACCGACCGGTTCGTCCTGGCCACGGCCAACCGCCACAAGGCGGCCGAAATCGCCGAGGTGCTCGCCGGCCTGGTCGAACTGGTGGCCCGCCCCGACGACGTGGCCGCCGTGGAGGAGACGGGCGACACCCTGGTCGACAACGCCCGGCTGAAGGCGGTGGCGCTGGTCGAGGCGACGGGGCTGCCGGCGCTGGCCGACGACACCGGCCTCGAGGTCGAGGCCCTGGGCGGAGCACCCGGGGTGTATTCGGCCCGCTTCGCCGGGGAGGGCGCGTCCTACGCCGACAACGTGGCCAAGCTGCTCACCGAAATGGAGGGGGAAAAGGGGAGGTCCGCCCGGTTCAAGACGGTCGCCCTGGCACGCTGGCCCGACGGCGCCGAGCTGGTCGCCGAGGGAGTCGTCAACGGAACGATCACCGAGGCGCCACGGGGAAATGGCGGCTTCGGCTACGACCCGGTGTTCGTGCCCGACGGGGGCGACGGCCGCACCTTCGCGGAGCTGGCCGAGGAGTCGGGGGCGGCCAAGCACCGGCTCTCGCACCGCGGTCGGGCCTTTCGCCGGCTGGCGACGCTGCTACGGACCGACGAAACCTGACGGAACTCGGCTGTCGGCGGAGCGAACCAGAAATCCCCGCCTTCCGCCTGCGAATATGAGCGGGATGCGAGACTGGGGGCAATGGATCGCTCGCCGTTGCGGCCTGGATGACTGACCAGCCTCCGGCGGCGGTAGTCAGCGAGGGCGATGCGAGCCAAAAGGGCCGCTCGCGGTGGCATCGCGTGTGGCATCGGCCCCTTCGGCGGATCACCAAGATCCTGATCTTTGCCTTTATCGTGCAGTTCCTGGTCCTGCCGCAGATCCATGGGACCCGCAAGGCGCTGAACCAGCTGGGCCAGGTTCGCTTGGGCTATCTGTTCGCCGGGGTGGCGCTCGAAGCGTCGGCCATCGTGTCCTACGCCATGCTGACCCGATCGGTGCTGCCCCGGGAAGGCAGTCCGAGCGTCGTGACGTTGTTGCGGGTCCAGCTCTCGACCCTGGCGTTCAGCCACGTGGCGCCCGGGGGCACTGCGGCGGGATCGCCGCTCGGCTACCGGTTGCTCACCCACGCCGGGGTGAAGGGCCCCGAAGCGGGATTCGCCCTGGCCACCCAGGGGATGGGCTCGGCGGTCGTGCTGAACGTGCTCCTGTGGCTGGCGCTGGTGGTGTCGATCCCCCTCAATGGTTTCAACCCCATCTACCTGGCGGCCGCGGTCGTCGGGGTGGTGGCCATCGGCGGCTTCGCGCTCTTGGTAGTGACCCTGACCCGGGGCGAGGAGAAGTCGGCCCGGGTGCTGTCGGCCATCGCGTCTCATCTCCCGCTCGTGAATCGGGAGGGCGTGACGGAGCTGGTGCACCGGGTGGCGGAGCGGCTGCGGGAACTGGGCACCGACCGCCAACTCCTGAAGCGGGCCGCGGCCTGGGCCGCGGCCAACTGGCTGCTGGACGCGGCGTCGCTGTGGGTGTTCGTGGCCGCCTTCGGCTACCGGGTCTCCATCGTCGGGTTGCTGGTGGCCTTCGGGCTGGCCAACGTGCTGGCCGCCATCCCCATCACCCCGGGCGGCCTCGGCGTCGTCGAGGCGGTGCTGACCTCGACGCTCGTCGGTTTCGGGACGCCGTCCACGGTGGCCATCCTCGGGGTGGCAACGTACCGATTGCTGAACTTCTGGTTGCCGATCCCCCTCGGCGCCATGGCCTACGTCTCGTTGAAGGTCGATCCCGGCGACCCCGGCGACAACGTGCGCCAGGAGCGGCGGGAACGGTGGTTGCGCCGCCTCCAGCGGATCATGGCTTCGATGCCCGGAATGAACGAGTCCCGCTCCGAATGAGCGAGCGGCGCCACCGGCGGCGCCTTTTCCCCCATTGCCGCAAGCCCGAAGGCAGGCGGTACGCTCGGCGCATGGCCGAACTGACCCTCCCTTTCACCACGTCACAGCTGCAAAGCGGCGACCGGGCCGGCGACATCTACGCCCGTCTGCTGAAGGAACGGATCGTGTTCCTGGGCACCCAGGTGGACGACTCTTCGGCCAACCTGATCTGCGCCCAGCTGCTGCTCCTGGCGGCCGAGGACGCCGATCGCGACATCTCGCTGTACATCAACTCCCCGGGGGGGTCGGTGACGTCGGGATTGGCGATCTACGACACCATGCAGTTCGTGCCCTGCCACATCTCGACGGTGTGCATGGGCCTGGCGGCGTCGATGGGCCAGTTCCTGCTGTGCGCCGGCGAGCCGGGCAAGCGCTTCGCCCTGCCCCACTCCCGGATCCTGATGCACCAGCCGTCGGGCCAGATGCAGGGCCAGGCCGCCGACATCGCCATCCAGGCCGAGCAGATCATGTACCTCAAGAAGATGATGGCGGAGCGGATCGCCTTCCACACCGGCCAGACGGTGGACCGGATCCACGCCGACAGTGACCGGGACCGGTGGTTCACCGCCGAGGAGGCCCGGGACTACGGGATCATCGACGCCGTAATCGAGCGGGCCGCCGATGTCACCGAGCCTGCGCCGGTCTGACCCCCAGGCTCCCTGCACGGTGCGCAACCGTGCCACCGACTAGACAAGTCCGGGTGTCTGCTCGCAAATGGGCCGCCCTCGGCGGTGTACTCGTCGTCCTGGTCGGCGCCTGCGGGCCCCGTCGGTCCACCACGCTGGACACCGGGACCACGACGCCGGCCACGGCCGGCGGGACCCAAACCGTGACGTTCGGGGTGGCAAGCTTCGACGTCCCCGCGGCCTGGCCGGTCTACGACCTGACCGCGGCGCCGCACCGTTGCGCCCGTTTCGACCTCCACGCGGTGTATCGGGGCCACCAGGCCGCCGATGCCGCCTGTCCCGCCCGGGCCCTGGGCAAGACCGAAGCGGTCCAGATCGAGGCCAATGATTCCTACGCCCAAGCCCGGGTGCTGCCCTCTGGCCCCTCCGGCCCCTCGGGTGACATTCACGGCCAGGCCGTGGCCTTCGAGCCGGGAGGAGCGGCCAACCACAGCATCGTGGCGACCTTCCCGGGCCTCGGTGTGGTGCTGCGGGTCACCTACGGCGCCGACCAGCCACTGGCGCAGCAGATCGTCGCCAGCGTCCGAAAGGCTGGTTCGTGAGGGCACGCGCCCGGGGTCGGGTCGGGGCCGTCGTCGCGGTCCTGGTGCTGGCGCTGGTGGGCTTTTCGATGAGCGCTCGGCGCGCCCAGGCGGCGACGATCTACACCGGTTCGGGGTTCGACACCTGTGCCGCGCCGTCGACGAGCACCATGTCGGCCTGGCTGTCATCGTCGTATCGCAGCCTCGGGATCTACATCGGCGGCGCCGACCGCGCCTGCGGTGACGGGAACCTTTCGGCCTCGTGGGTGACCACCGTCGAGGGCCAGGGGTGGAACCTGGTGCCGCTGTATGTCGGGCTGCAGGCGCCGTGTGTCTCCCAAGCCGGGCTGTCGCTGATCGATCCGTCGCAGGCGGCCACCCAGGGCGCGCTGTCGGCCGACGATGCCGCGACCCGGGCCCGGTTCTTCGGGTTGGTCAACGGATCCCCGATCTACTTCGACATGGAGGGATACGGAAGCGATTCCGCGTGCGTGGCGACCGTGCAGGCATTCCTGAACTCCTGGGTGGCCGAGCTCCACGTCCAGGGTTTCGTGGCCGGGGTGTACGGCAGCAGCAGCTCGACCATCCACGACCAGGCGGTGACGCCGTATCCGAACCGGCCCGACGACATCTGGTTCGCCAACTGGAACGGCAAGACCAACCTGTTCGGCGACTCGGCCTTCCCCGACACGCTCTGGAGCGGGTCGCAACGGCTGCACCAATACCAGGCCAACGTGGCCGAGACCCACGGCGGGGTGACGATCACGATCGACCGCGACTACGACGGCGGGGCGGTCGTGGGGCCCGGTCAGGGCTGCGCCAGCGGCCTGGTGGCGGGAGGGTCGCCGCCCGCCACGCCCGCACCGGCCGGTTGGTCGGCATGGAATCCGATCGCTCCCGCGCCGCCGGTCGGCATCGCCAGCGCGCCCGCGGTGGCGTCGTGGAGCCGCGGCCGCCTCGACCTGTTCGTCACCGGCCGGGACGCGGCGCTGTGGCATCGCTGGTCCGGTGACGGTGGTACGGGCTTCAGCGGCTGGGAGAGCCTCGGGAGGCCTCCGGGCGGGTTGACGTGCACTCCCGCGGCCGTGTCGTGGGCGCCCAATCGCATCGACGTGTTCGGCCGGGGTGCCGACACCGCCTTGTGGCACACCTGGTGGGACGGCGCCCAATGGGCCTCGTGGGAGTCCCTGGGCGGGAGCCTCACCTCGTCGCCGTCGGTGGCGTCGTGGACCTCGGGGCGCCTCGACGTGGTGGCGGTCGGGACCGACAGCGCCCTGTGGCACAAGTGGTACCAGGGCCAATGGCGGCCGTGGGACAGCCTGGGCGGCTTCGCCGTCCTCGACCCCGCGGCGGTGTCGTGGGGGCCCAACCGGATCGACCTGTTCGTCCTGTCGTTCAGCAACCAACTGTGGCACCAGTGGTGGAACGGTCAACGTTGGAGCGGGTGGTTCCAGGAGGTCAAGGGCCACTTCGCGTCCGGTCCGGCGGCGGCATCGTGGGCCGCGGGGCGCCTGGACCTGTTCCTGGCGTCGGGTGCCGACCCCGGCAACCCGTTGGCGCATTTGTTCCTCAGCTCCGGTTGGCACCAGGACAGCCTCGGGGGGAGCCTGGCCACGGCACCCGCGGCCGTCGGGAGCGCCGGGTCACGGCTGGACGCGTTCGTGGTGGGCGCCGACGGGAATGTGTGGCAGCGGTCCTTCGGTTGAGCGCTCCTACTAACCTGAGGCGAGCACGGTGTTTTGCCCCCGCACCAGTGGCGAAACTGGCAGACGCGCAGGACTTAGGATCCTGTGAGCTCACGCTCTTGTGGGTTCGAGTCCCACCTGGTGCACCAGTCCCGGTCAACCTGGGCCAGCTGGCCGACCGCGGCCTGCACTAGTGTGAGTCGTTCCGTGAGTCCAGGTGCGCGGCTGCGCGGCCGCGGCCCGGCCCGGTGACGCGCCTCTCATGACGATCTCTGGCCCCAGCGGCGACACCACCTCGGACCGCGAGGAGCGTCCCCAACCTCCGGTTCGGGTTGTCTCTGCCCGGGTCAGCCTGGCCCAGCGGCTGCGCAACATCTGGCTGTTTCGCGAGTGCCTGATCGGGCTGACCCGCAAGGAACTCAAGGTCAAATACAAGAACAGTGTCCTGGGCTTCCTCTGGTCATTCCTGAATCCGGCCACGTCGCTGTTGGTCTTCTACGTGGTATTCCAGCTCGTGCTGCGCAACGGGATTCCGTTCTTCGCCATCTACCTGATCTCGGGGATATTGGTCTGGAACCTGTTCTCCGTGGCCGTCCCCCAGGCGACCGTGTCGATCGTCGCCAACGCGCCGATCGTCAAGAAGGTGGCATTCCCGAGAGAAATCCTGTCCTTCGCGGCCGTGCTGGCGGCGTTGGTCCACTTCTTCCTGCAACTCATCGTGCTGCTGGTGTTCCTGGTCATTTTCAAGCGCCAACCGGCCTACGCCTACCTCCCGCTGCTCATACCGGCGTTGCTGGCGCTGCTCATGCTCAGCCTCGCCCTCGGCGTGCTGCTGGCAGCGGTCAACGTGAAGCTAAGAGACGTCCAGCACCTGGTCGAGATCGGCCTGCAGGTGTGGTTCTGGGCCACGCCGATCGTCTACCAGTACCGCCTGGTCAGGGACAACGTGATCTCCAAGGTGGTCGCGGGCAAGGTGGTTCCGGCCAGTGGGTTCAAACACGCGGCGTTCATTGCCTGGCGACTCAATCCCGTGACACCGATCGTCCTCACCTTCCAGCGGGCCATCTACGGCCAGACATCGCCCGTGGGCACCGACGGGAAGGTCGTGCACGTCCTGCCCGACCACGCCGGCCAGTGGTGGTACCTCTGGCAGTTGCTTGCCGTCATCGGGTTCTCGTTCGTGCTGCTGGCCGTGGCACTGCGGGTTTTCGGACGGCTCGAGGGCAACTTCGCCGAGGATCTCTGACCGATGGCTCCCGCAGTGGAGATCGTCGGGGTCTCCAAGAGATTCCGCCTGTTCAATGAGAAGTTCACGTCGTTGAAGGAGCGGCTGATTCATTTTGGGAAGATCCCTTACGAGGATTTCTGGGCGCTGCGCGACATCGACATCGTGGTGCAGCCCGGTGAGACGGTGGGTCTGCTCGGTCACAACGGCTCGGGAAAGTCGACGCTCCTCAAGTGTGTTGCCGGCATCTTGCAACCCACGCTCGGTGAGATCCGCATTCGCGGTCGCATGGCCGCCCTGCTGGAACTCGGCGCCGGGTTCCACCCCGATCTGAGCGGTCGGGAAAATGTGTTTCTCAACGCGTCGCTGCTCGGCGTGAGCCGGCGCGAGGTGCAGCGCAAGTTCGACGACATCGTCGCCTTCGCAGAGCTCGAGCCCCACATCGACCAGCAGGTCAAGTACTACTCGTCGGGCATGTACGTCAGGCTGGGTTTTGCCGTGGCGGTCAACATGGAGCCCGACGTGCTCCTGATCGACGAGGTGCTGGCGGTCGGCGACGAGCTGTTCCAGCGGAAGTGCATCGATCGGATCCGCCTGTTCCAGCGGGAGGGGCGCACCATCGTGTTCGTCACCCACTCGGTGGACCAGGTGCGCCAGATCTGCGACCGCGCCGTGGTGCTCGACCGGGGCGAGATGGTGGCGTGCGACGCTCCGGGACCGGCGATTCGCACCTACCGGGAGCACCTCCTGCAGCGGCAGGAATACGCCGAGGCGCAGCGGCTGGGCCTGACCGAAGCGGTGGAGGGCGAAGAGGCGGCGGACCAAGGCGCTCCCCAGGCAGACGAGCGAGTCAACGTCTTCAGCCAGGAGGCGAAACGAAACCTCCAGGTGCGGATCGTGTCGGTCAAGTTCGACTATCCCGAATGCGGCGAGCGGCCCTATGTCGTCTCCGGCGAACCGCTCGCCATCAACATCGCGTACCAGGCCTCGCGTCCCATCACTGACCTGGTCGTGGGCGTGGCCGTCTACGACATGGAGGGCCGGCTGCTGTTCGGTTGGAACACCGAGACCATGGGCGTGTCTCTCGGCGTGGTCAACGGAGCGGGCGAGATCAGCTTCAACATCGCGTCCCTGCCCCTCCTCGACGGCACCTATCCGGTCACAATCGGGATCCACAGCCGCGACGAGGGGACGGTGTACGACTGGCGGGAGCAACGCGACAGCTTCGAGGTCATGAGCCGGTCGCGTTCGGCGGGCGTGCTCGAGTTGCAGGTCGAAGTGAAGGTCCGGCGCGAGGAGCCAGGGGCCGAGGAGCCCGGAGCCGAGGGAGTGGCATGAGTGACGCCTCGCCCCTCGACTTGAGCCGGGTCCTGGCCGAGATCAACGAGGAGGTCGAGCGGCGCCGGGCATCGGGTGACCTCCCGGCCGACTTCGAGCGGGAGCTGGACCGGACCTTCGCCCAGTTCGCCCCGGTGGACGCCATCAACGCCGACTTCGACAGCATCGTCGCCAAGATCGAGCGATCGGCGGTCATCGACATCCGGCCGCCGACGGTTTCGGCATATCCGGGGGCGGCGCAGATGAAGGTCGCGGTGGCCAAGGCCACCGCCTTCTATGTGCGCCACGTGGCCACCCAGGCGTCGGGCCTGTTCCAGGCCCTGGCCCGGGCGCTGCGGCTGCTCGGAGAACGGGTCGACGAAATCGAACGAGGCCAGCTGACGGGCGATGCCGCATGGCGCGGTGCGGCGCAGCTGTCACCGTCGCGGTGGAGTGCTGCCGCGACCGACGCCTGGGACGACTTCGTGCTCGTTGCCGTCGCCGATCAGGCGGGTCGCGTGCTCCACGCCCACGCGGGCGACGGACGACTCGTGCGGCGGTTGTTGGATGAAGGCTTCGATGCCTACGGCGTCGAGCCGGACGAAGAGGCGGCCCTGGCGGCGTCGGACGTGGTGCCCGACGTGCGGGCGGTGGGCGTGACGTCGCACCTCGCTGTGTTGCCGGCCGCGTCGCTGGGGGCCGTGGTGCTCTCGGGCTGCGTCGAGACGATCAGCGTGGCGTTGCTGCGGGAGTTGGTGGCCCTGGCGGCATCGAAGCTGATGCCCGGTGGGACGCTTGTGATCCTCTCCGCTCACCCCGCGGCGTGGTTGCGCAGCGGCCCCCCGGTCGCGGTCGACCTGGCCGAGGGCCGCCCGATCCACCCCGAGACGTGGCTGTCGCTCCTCAGGCCGGCCGGTTTCGTCGATCCCGCGGTGCGGTTGGGCGCCGTGCCGACGCTGGTCGACCTGCCGGCAGGTGCGGGTGCGGAGTCGGCGGGTGCCGCGGGTGGCGCCGGTGCGGCGGGCGGCTTGGCTGAGGCGTGCGCCACCAACTTCGCCCGACTGGCCGGCGCCG
>JAUTXM010000444.1 GCA_030838025.1 Acidimicrobiaceae bacterium | reverse complement strand
CGGCGGCCAACGCGGCGGCCCACGAACCCGCCCTGGCCTCGTCGTTGAACAACTTGTCGGTGCGCCTGGCGGAGGTGGGACGGCGCGAGGAGGGCCTGGCCGCCATCGAGGAGGCCGTGGCGGTGTACCGGCGGTTAGCGGCGGCCAACGCGGCGGCCCACGAACCCGCCCTGGCCACGTCGTTGAACAACCTGTCGGTGCGCCTGGCGGAGGCGGGACGGCGCGAGGAGGGCCTGGCCGCTAGATCAGAAGCGCACGACATTGAACAACAGAACAAGGGAAGGGCTGGTGGGACTTCTTCTAAGTCTGCTTAGTGGAAGCCGCTGGCCCCAGAGCTACCTCTAATCCGGGGTTCCGCTTTGACGTAGATGCTGCCAGCGCTTCCACTAACAGGTGGGCATCGTCGGCTGCGCGTTAGTAGATGAGATATTGGCCACTTTGGCGCCCTTACTCATGTACCCCACCAGCGGACATCGTCGGTCCTTTCAATGGCGGAACGGCCGGCGACAACATGTCCACCTGCGACGGTCCGCGGCGGGCCGCGTGAAGCGCTCTGGCGACGATCGCCCCGTCAGTTCCGATGCGCCGCTGCCCGGGCTTGCGCCGGGCACGGACCGGCAGGGCGTTGCTCACGAAGAACACGGCGTTGAACAGCGAGAGCGGCACGAAGAAGCCCCGGACACCGCCCTGGGTGACCTCTGCCGCGAGGAGCGATCCGCCGGCGAGTCCAAGGTTGGTCAACGGGCCGGCAGCGGCGACGAGGGCAAGGTCACGCGGTGTGATCACCTCGCCCGCGGCCCCCCAAACAACTGCGGCACCGCCAAGCCAAATCCTCGCCGAGCCCACCGTCTGCGCGGCTCGTCGGGCGACGAAACCGTGCGCCATCTCGTGGGGGACGACCCCTAACACGATCGAGGCCCCAAAACCCGCGGCCAGCGCGGCATATGGACCGCGGGCGACAACGCCAGCCGCCATCGCGGCCACGATCATCACCGGGTATATCAAGGCCCCCCACGTGGCGTAGGTGGGCACACCCGCGATGGTGGCCACGTGGCGGCCCGGTGTGAATGGGTCACTGACCGGGTGCCGCCAGTCCCCGGCCTGCCAATACGGCAGCAATGTCATGGTCGACCGGCAAGCTCACCGGCGATACGACTTCCAGATCTCCTCGCTCTCATCCGACGGGGTCTGCAACGCGTCCACCTCCTTTTGCAGCATCAGGCACAGCTGGCCGTATACCTCATGCACCCGGGTCGGCCTACCTGAGCGGCCCTCGGCGTGCATGAGCGCCTGGAACAGCTCCTCGCGGGCGGAATCCAAGTCGAGGCCTTTCTGGACCGCCCATCTCACTGTGTCCCAGTCCTCGAGTTCCAGTGCCGCGGTCGCCAGCAACGTGGCCACGTCGACCACCCTGGTCCTGATCTTGTCGTCAAGGCGTTCGGAGCCGAACCACTCGAAATACTTACCGGGGTAGTTGCTCTCCAGCGGCACGCCCCGGACGAGTTGCAGGGCGCTACACCACGTGGCGATACGAGTCTGGGGCTCTTCGCCCTCGGCCACCGCGGCGAACTTCGAGAACCGGGCCCAATCGGAGGTCACACCGTCGGTCAACGTGTAACCGTCCGGGGTCGAGATCAGCAGCTCCTCGCCGTGCGGCCCGCGGCCGAGGATCGATTTGGCGTGGTTCACCACATTGTGAACCGTCGACGGCGCCCCCCCTCCGAAGTTCGCCTTGGTCGTGTCGAGCGGCCACAAGGCCCGCCCCAGCTCCTGGTTGGTTACCGGGCCACGATGCGTCGACATGTAGGCCAGCAACGCCAACGCGGGGCGGCGTCGCTTCGACTCCACGGCGTCGGGACCGGACCCGCCGGCGACGTCCAAAGGCCCAAGCACCGAGATCTCGACGGGGCCCTTGCGGACCGCCGCCTCGTCGGGCAACGCGTCGCGCAGACCGACGACCCGGGCCCGGTCGGCCGGTTCCGTCGCGTGCGCCAAATCGGCCGCCACCATGGTCATCACCTCGGCGTCGGGATCGACGCGCATCTCCATCACGAAGAGTTGGTCTGCTATTCGCGCCGAAAGCGTTCCCATCCCGGCGGCGTCGACCTCGAGACGCCAGCGGGCGCCATCCACCGGGCCGGCCGCCACGACGGCCACACCGCTGCGATCCGGGATCGCAGATTCGATGACACAACGCAACACGTCAGGCGCCGCGTCGGCGAACGCCACCGCGACATGAGGCTCCCAGCCGCCGTCCATGGCTCGTCGCACGACAACCGATGGCGCGTCGATGTCGCGCTGGTAGCGATCGGAAAGCTGATCGAGGACCTGGGCCATGAACATGGGGTCGTCGTCGACGTCGACGCCGGGCAGCTCGCCGTCGAGACCGGCGTCGCCGAGGACATGCACGCCCGACAAGGTCTGATCGGTCCACGGCTGGCTCGTCAGCTCGACCAGAATTTGCAGCAGCAACCCGCGCTGGCGTTCCGGGTCACCTTCGATAGCCAGTGACCCGGCGTGCTCCAGGTTGGCCAGCACCGTTCCCGCCGCCGTCTCGCCGATCGTCACCAGTGCCGGCACTGGCGGCCAGCGGTTACCCGCCAGCCGCTCCAGCTCGGCCAAGTCCACGCTCGCCTCGAGGCCCCACGTGATACCACCGTCGACGGCCACGAAACGCCCGGGCGCGGCAACAGTTGGGGGATCGACCATGACTTCGAGCCCCACTGATCCGGCGCGGACGAGGACAATGCCCGGCGGGTCGTCCAAGTTCTCGATCAACTGGCCCAAGTAACGCAGTCCCAGGTCGACCCACCGCATCGCCTCGTGGTCTGCGATGACGCGAACCCGGCGTTCTACCGCCTCCATCGGCGCCGGTGTCGTTGGGATATCGCGGCCCGTCGCCCGGGCCAAGGTCTGCTCCCGGCGGTGGCGGCCCAACATCCAGACGACCCCGGCGGCCGCCAAGGCGCCGACGCCGACAACGGGGCCGACCGGAACGGACCGCCCCGACCGAGGCAGCTCGCCGCGCCCTGATCCCGAGGCCGCTGACGTGCCCGCCACCGCCGGGACCGGCACCGCCGGGCCGTCCGGCACTGTCGTCGCCTGCACCGGGACGGTGGTGGCCACCGGGACCGTCGCCGCCGCCGTGGCCGCAGAGCTACCAACGGTCGGTGTCGTGCCACCGGTAGACGACGACTGGTCACTCGCGGCGGTGACGGGGACCCTCGCCGAGGTGTCCGCCGGCGACCAACCTGAAGGCATCTGCAGATCCCAGCCCGGCAGGATCAGACTTTTGTCGTCGAACACCCGACGGCCGCCATAGACGTCCACCATCACCTTCCCCCGGTTCAGCTCCCAGATCGCCTTCCACTGCAACGGGTCGTGCAGCTGGGTCCCGGCGATGTCCCACAGCTCATCGCCCACCCGGACCCGGTACATCGCCTGCTGGGCGCCAGGCTCGGCGACCGCCGCCGTCAACTTCACCGTCGTCGCCGCCCGCCGAGCTGCCGTCGGTCGGACATGGTCCGCTGCTGGCGAGCCGACCAGCACCTCGCCGCGGCGGGGCAACGCGGTGACAGCTGCGCGCGACCCTGATGCCATCGGGTACGGGCCGGACACCACGGCGGTGCTCGTGGGCATGACAACCCCTGTCGGCGCCGACCAAGCGGCGCTACGGCCGAACAACGCCGAGAACAGGACCAAGGCGGCGACGGCCCGCCTGACGAAGGGCAGGAGCCACGCCGTGCCCATCGCGGGGCGCGTCGGCTTGTCCTGCCAGGTGGCGGCTCCCATGCGCAGCACCCCGATCGCCAGCCACGCCAGGCACGGCCACGCCACGCACGCCGCCAGCTGGCGGACCAGTTGCGGCGCCAGGTAGTGCAACTCGATCGCCAACCGCACGCTGGACAGGGCCGGTACCGGCTGGCCGGCCAGGACGACCAGTCCCACGGCGACGGCAGCGAAGAAGCCGACCAACGCCCCGAGAGCGGCGAAGCCACCCAACCCCGTCTCATGGCGCCGCCACCCTCACCCCGTAGACGGCCTGGGCGTTGCCTCGGCCGGTCACGTTGCGCGGCCCTACCCCAATCGCGCTCAGTATCGGCGTGGGCGAGCTCAAGGTCACGGACACGGTCACCTCCTGTGCGTTGACGACGATCTGGTAACGCCCGGCGGGCACGCCCGCGGCGGCGAGGAACTGCGCCGCCGCGGCCCGGGCGGCTGCGGCGTCGGGAGCCGGTCGGCCGCCCTGGGCGAACCCGTTGCGGTCCAAGGCGTCGGCGCCGGCCCGGGCCGCCCCGAAGGCATCGCCGATCGCCGTCCCCTTGACCGCCATGGCCTGCCCGCCGTCTGAGACCAACCCGACCGCGGCGAACATGGCCACGGTCATGATCACCAGCCACAACGTGACCGAGCCCGTCTCCCCTCGCCTCCACCCGTGGTCGTGACTGCTCGACAGCGTGATCGCAGATCGTTCGGTCATGGGCCCAGCTGCCGGTATGTGTCGATGGTCGAGGCGCCGGTGGCCGTCACAACCCGGGCCCCGCC
>JAUTXM010000436.1 GCA_030838025.1 Acidimicrobiaceae bacterium | reverse complement strand
GCCGCGGTCGACAGGGCCGGGCGAGCGCGGGGGGCGGGGCGGGCGGCGGTGTCGGGCCGGGCGGCGGTGTCGGGCAGGGCGACGGTGGCAGGGCGGGCGGCGGTGTCGGGCAGGGCGACGGTGGCGGGGCGGGCGGCGGTGTCGGGCAGGGCGACGGTGGCAGGACGGCCGTCGGGCGTCGTCGTTGGCCGCCGCTGAGCCGGCGACGGCGGTCGGACGAAGCGGGCGCGAGTATGAGGGTGTGACCGCCACAGACCCGAGCGCTGCAACCGACGGCTCTCGCCTCCAGGACGGGCGGCCCTTCGCCATCATCTGCGGTGGCGGCACCGCGGGCCATGTTGTCCCGGCCATCGCCGTGGGCCGGGCATTGGTCGAGCGGGGACACCCGGCGGAGTCCATCCATTTCATGGGAGCGCGCCGGGGCATCGAAGGCCGGTTGGTCCCGGCCGCCGGCTTCGGGGTCACGCTCCTTCCCGGACGGGGACTGGAACGCCGTCTCAGCCGGGCGAATGTGGGCGCGGTCGTCGGCCTTGGCGCGGCGGCCGTAAAAGGGGTGACCCTGGTGGCGCGCCATCGTCCGGCGGTCATCGTGTCCGTCGGCGGGTACGCCAGCGCCGCCGGTGTGCTGGCGTCGGTGCTGCTGCGCGTCCCCCTCGTCGTCATCGAACAGAACGCGGCACCCGGCGCCGCCAACCGGGTTGCCGCCCGGGTGGCCCGGGCGGCTGCGACGGCATTTCCCGGTACCAGGCTGCCCCGGGCGGTGTTGACGGGCAACCCGGTCCGCGATGAGGTGCTGGCAGTCGATCGCAGCCCGTCCGGCCAGGCAGCGGCACGCCGGGAACTGGGCCTGCCGGCCGACGCGACGGTCATTGTCGCTTTTGGCGGTTCTCTCGGGGCCCGCACTGTCAACCAAGCCGTGCTCGGACTGGTGCGTCAGTGGCGCGAGCGAGGGGATGTGGCCGTCTACCACGTGGTCGGAACCAGGGATTGGGACGCGGTCACCGCGGATTGCCCCGAGCCGGCCGATGGAGGCTTGTGGTATCGCCAGGTGCGCTACGAGGATCGCATGGAGATCGTCTACGCGGCCGCGGACCTGGCCGTGTGCCGAGCCGGCGCCAGCACCGTGGCGGAGCTGGCGGTCGTGGGTTTACCCGCGCTGCTCATTCCCCTGCCCGGCGCCCCCAATGATCATCAGACGGCCAACGCCCAGGCTCTGGTCGACGCCGGCGCCGCCCGGCTGGTCACCGACGTCGAGGCGAGCCCCGAGCGGTTAGCGGTCGAACTGGACCGCCTGATGGACCCGTCGAAACGAGCCGCGATGGGCCGGGCGGCGTTGTCCGTGGCACACCGGGACGCGGCATCCGAAGTGGCCGAGCTGGTCGAGCGAATGAGTGCGGCCGGTCGTCGCGGGCGTGACTGACCAGCCCGCAGTCGAGGTATCGCTCGATCTCACCTCGCCACACCACATCCATGTTGTCGGCGTCGGCGGCGTCGGAATGAGTGCCGTCGCCACCGTCCTGGCCTCGATGGGCCAGTACGTGAGTGGCAGTGACCTGAAAGCGTCGGCCGAGCTGGAGCGGCTGGTGTCGCTCGGAGTCGACGCCCGTGTCGGTCACGACCCACACCACCTCGACGGCGTCGACGTGGTCACCATCTCAACGGCGATCCCCCGCTCCAATATCGAGGTGGTCGAGGCCCACCGGCGTGGGATACCGGTACTTCGGCGGGCCGAGGTGCTGGCCGCCATTGCGGCAACCCGCAACTCCGTCGCCGTGGCGGGGACCCACGGAAAGACGACCACGGCTTCGATGCTGGCCCTGGTCCTGGTCGAAGCGGGCCTGCGACCGTCGTTCATCATTGGCGGCGAGATCAACGAAGTGGGAAGCGGGGCGGCCTGGGGGGCGGGGGAGTGGCTGGTCGTCGAGGCCGACGAGAGCGACGGAACGTTCCTGGCCCTGCGCCCCCAGGTCGGGCTGGTGACCAATGTCGAACCCGATCACCTCGACTACTACGGCTCGCTGGCGGCCATGGAAGCGGCGTTCGGTCAGTTTCTGGCGGTGGCAGAGCGTCGTGTGGTCTGTGCCGACGACGCGATGGCGCGGCGATTGGGGCGCGACGTGGATGCCGTCACCTACGGGACGAGCGAGGCGGCTGACTATCGAATGGTGGACGTGCGCACGGCACGCAGCAGCACTCGCTTCTCCGTCATGCACGACGGCGGAGACCTGGGCGAGTTCCAGCTGGTCGTGCCGGGCCTGCACAATGCCCGCAACGCCTGTGGCGCCTTGGTCTGCGGGCTGCTGGTCGGCTCGACCGTCGAGGCCGCCCGGAAGGCCCTGGGCCGCTACGGCGGCGTGGCCCGACGCTTCGAGTTCCGAGGCGAGCGTGGCGGAGTCACCTTCGTGGATGACTACGCCCATCTGCCGAGCGAAGTGAAAGCGGCGCTGGCGGCAGCGAAAGACGGAGGATGGGAGCGGATCGTCGCCGTCTTCCAACCCCACCGGTACAGCCGCACGGCGTCGTTGTGGCAGGACTTCGCCGACGCGTTCGTAGACGCCGACCTCGTGGTCGTGACCGATGTCTACAGCGCCGGCGAGTCACCGCGCCCGGGGGTGTCGGGGCGGCTCATCCTCGACGCCGTCCACGCGGCCCACCCGGGCATCGACGGACGCTATCTCCCGAGCCACCACGAACTCGTCAGCTTCCTTCGAGCGGCGCTGCGCTCGGGCGACGTCTGCCTCACCCTCGGGGCGGGCGACCTGACGGTGTTGCCCGATGAGCTGCTGGAGGACCTGGACTGACGATCGGTGACCCGCACCATCCACTCGCACCGCCGGAACCGCCGGGGCGCGACGCGCTCGACGCCCTCGCGGCCATGCTTGGCGGACGTTGCCGGCGGGACGTCCCCATCGGGCCCCGGACGACGTATCGCGTCGGCGGTTCGGCGGCGTTGCTGCTGGAAGCCACGACAATCGATGACCTCCTGGTGGTCGGGCCCGCCCTCGCGGGGGCGGGAGTACCCGTGCTGGTCCTCGGGCGGGGATCCAACCTGCTCGTGGCTGACGCCGGGTTCCACGGGCTTGTCGTGACCCTGGCCGGCGAAACATTCGGGGCCGTCACCCCCGCGGGCGGCGGCGGCGGGGGAGCGGGTGCTTCGGATGCGGATGGTCGGCGCTGCCGGGTGCGAGCCGGGGGAGCGGTTGCAC
>JAUTXM010000434.1 GCA_030838025.1 Acidimicrobiaceae bacterium | reverse complement strand
GCATCTGCAAGTTGAGCACACCGCGGTATCGACTCGATCCATGTCCGCCTGTTGACGAAACATCCAGCGGAAGTTTGCTCCAGTGTGGGAAGCGGTTGGATCCACCGTAACGGGCGCTCCGGCAGGGTCTGAGAGCGAAAACTGAGAAATACCCCTCTACGACGCAGGTTTGGGCGCACGGGAGGGTTTCGCCTAACTTGTCCCTGTTCCCTGAGCCGTCTCAGCGGTCAGCGGCGAGAATGGAGGAAGTATGGGGATCGTCGCGCTCGCGAGCGTCAGCGTCATCGTGGTGGTGGCGGCATTGCTGCCGTTGGGGTTGTTCATCCGGTGTCGCCGGGTCGATGCGGTTAGGAGCCAGAAGCTGCGCGAGAGCTATGCCGCGGCCGTCGCGGACATGAATGCCGGCGAACCGTCGTGGGAGTGGCATTTCGATGCCCATCAAGCGGCCCCGACGTTCGACGAGATGGTCTGGAAGGTATGGCGACCGGTGTCGAGTTTCTACGAGCCCGGAAGCCCTGGCGTCCCTCAGTAACGACCAGAGAGTCATTCCCGGCGGTCGAATCGGTCCGGACGGACGTAGCATCGAAGCTGTTCGATTTAGCGGCTCTGCATATGCGCCATCTCTGGACATTTTCTTGCTAAAGTCACTCCTTGACCGTGCAAGTATCGGCAATCTGTCGTATCGTGTCGTTCGTATCGTCTATTCATGCAAGGGAGTTCCATGGTCAAACGTCAGCTCGTGACCTTCAGCTACACCTGTGATGTGTGCGGGGATGCAATCCCCGACTCTGATGGCGAGCGCGCGACGCGTACGGTTAGCTGGGAAGGCGCCTCCTATTCGGTCGACGTCTGTGCGACGCACAGTTCGCAACTGAGCGATCTTCTCACCGACCTTCAGAAATTTGTCGATGCCGGCAGCCGAGTATCGGGCGGCCGCGGTCGTCGGCCTGGCGCACTCTCGGCGTCCGGTTCGAAAGGGCCTCGTGGCAGGCGGCCATCGGCTTCTTCTCCGGCCTCGGGTGCTGCGAAGCGCACAGACCTGGGCGCAGTTCGCTCCTGGGCTCGGGCCAATGGCCACAAGGTCAATGAGCGGGGCCGCATTCCCGGCGATGTGTTGGTGGCGTATGACGCGGCCAATGGCGGCGCCGCTGGGGAGCCCGCGCCCGAGGCGCCCCAGCCGAACGGTCCGGCCGCTGCTGCCGCGACCGGTGCGACGAGGTCCCCTCGGGGCCGCCGTAGTGCCACCTCGACCTCGAAGTCGGGTACCGCTCCCAAGCGGGGCGACTTGGGCGCAGTTCGCGCCTGGGCCCGGGAGAATGGCCTCCAGGTAAGTGAGCGGGGCCGCATTCCCGGCACCCTCCTTGCCGCCTACGACGAGGCGAACAACGGCGCCGAACCAAGTGCCGCAGCGCCGGCAACTCCTGCCCCGCGCAAGCGCCGTCCCCGCAAGTCGGCCGCGACAGCCGGATAGCACTCTCTGGGTTGGTCTGTTAGTCAAGAAGCCCCGGTGACTCACGTCCCCGGGGCTTCTTGCGCGATGACCGTTTCATCGACGGCGGTGACAGCGGCGGTGACAGCGGCGGTGACAGCGGCGGCGGGGCGGTCCAATGCCGCCTGTCGGGTCCGCTAACTTCGCCTCGCACGACCCGCGGACAACCCCCCGCTGCACCGGAAAGCGACGTTCATCTTGCTGCTTGCCGCCTCCCATCCCCTCAGCTTCTTTCAGGCGATCGTCATCGGCCTGGTTCAAGGTGTTACCGAATTGTTCCCCATCTCCAGCCTGGGGCATTCGGTGCTGATTCCGTCGCTCTTCGGGTGGCACAACCTCGTCAGCAAGGAGTCCTCAGGCGGCGAGTCGTTCTATCTCGCCTTCATTGTGGGGCTCCACTGCGCGTCCGCGGTGGCATTGCTGTGGTACTACCGCAAGGACTGGGTCCAGCTCATAGCGGCCTTCTTCCGCACGCTGCGCAATCGTAAGATTGAGTCGTCGGAGGAACGTCTGGCGTGGCTCATCGTTATCGCCACCGTGCCGGTCGGTATTTTGGGTCTGCTGTTCGAGCACCGGCTTCGGGTGTTGTTCACCAAGCCCCTCGCCGCGGCCATCTTCCTCACCATCAACGGCCTGATCCTGCTCGCCGGTGAGCGGGTGCGACTGCGCTCCGAGGTCCGGGCCCTGGCCGCCCGGGAGGGACTGGCGCCCGACGGTGCCCGCCGTCTCGACACCTTGGAGTTCAAGGAGGCGGGCGTGATCGGCCTGGCCCAGAGCCTGGCCCTGCTGGCGGGCATCAGCCGGTCCGGTATCACCATGGTCGCGGGGCTCGTACGAGGCTTGGACCACGAGGACGCGGTCAAGTTCGCATTCCTGCTCGCCACCCCCGTCATCCTCCTGGCTGGGGTGTACAAGCTGCCCGATCTCACCGGCCCCAACGGCGACGGGATCCGCGGTCAGGTGCTGGCGGGCAGCGTGGTCGCGGGCTTGGCGTCGTACGCCTCGGTCCGTTTCCTGACCCGGTATTTCAAGACGCGGACCCTGAAACCGTTCGCGATCTATTGCCTGGTGGCCGGGGTGTTCTTCGTGGTGCACTCGCTGATCTTCGCCTAGACCGCTCCGAGCGGGCCCGATGCCAGGGCAGTCCCACAGGCGCAACCGGGGGTTGCAGGAATGGCCGGCAGGGCGGCGAAAAGGAGTTCACGGGTGCTCGACACGTTGGCCGCCAGGGTGTCGAAGACCTGTT
>JAUTXM010000184.1 GCA_030838025.1 Acidimicrobiaceae bacterium | reverse complement strand
ACTTCATGGTCAGGCGACTGCCGATGTTGCCGTCGATCCACTCCATGTGGGCTTCGGCGTCGCAGCGGGCTCGCTTGGTGACCAGGTTGAAGACGTTGTTGGACCAGTTCTGGATGGTCGTGTAGGTCACCCGGCTGCTGGCCTTGCAGATGATCTCCACCACGGCCGAGTGCAGCGAGTCGCTGGTATAGACCGGCGCCGAGCAGCCCTCGATGTAGTGCACCTGGGCGCCCTCGTCGGCGATGATCAGGGTCCGTTCGAACTGGCCCATGTTCTCGGAGTTGATCCGGAAGTAGGCCTGCAACGGCATGTCCACCTTGACGCCCGGCGGCACGTAGATGAACGACCCGCCGCTCCACACCGCCGAGTTGAGGGCGGCGAACTTGTTGTCGTTGAGCGGGATGACCTTGCCGAAGTACTGCTTGACCAGCTCGGGGTGCTCCCGCAGGGCGGTGTCCATGTCGCAGAAGATCACGCCCTGGGCTTCGAGGTCCTCACGGTTGCGGTGGTACACCACCTCGGACTCGTACTGGGCGGTCACCCCCGCGAGGTACTTGCGCTCCGCCTCGGGGATCCCCAGCTTCTCGTAGGTGTCCTTCACCGAGTCGGGCAGCTGATCCCACGCCGAGACCTGCTGGGCGATGGGCTTCACGTAGTAGTAGATGTCCTTGAAGAAGATCTCCGACATATCCCCGCCCCAGTTGGGCATGGGCCGGCGCTCGAAGTGGTCGAGGGCCTTCAGGCGGCGGTCGGTCATCCACTGCGGCTCGCCCTTCATCCACGACATCTCGCGGACGATGTCGGTGTTCAGGCCGCGCTTGGGCTTGAAGACGTAGTAATCCTCGACGTCGCTCCAGCCCAGCTTGTACCGGTCAAGGTCGAGTTCGGTAGTGGCCATGAAATGCTCACACTCCCAAGAAAGCTTGCAGAGGGATTTCTCCTACGCAGATAGTAACAACTCCCCGGCAGGTTTCAATCCCTCATGCCGGCGTGGGCCTCGTGCGTCAGGTGCGGGCGCTCGGGCGCTGCCACCGCGCCGAGGTGGCGAGGACCACGCCCGCCCCCGCGGCCAGGAGCACCGTCAGGGCGACCATGAACGCCGGCAACACCCACGAATGGTGGCCTCCGGGGGCCATGATGCTGACCTGGCCCACCAGTACCGCCGGTTCGCCGGACGTGCTCGCCCCGTTGGCCTCGATGTGATGCTCCCCCGGCGGGGCGTCGGTCGGGACCAGCACGGTGGCGCTGAAGCGACCCTGGGCGTCGGCGATGGTTGTCCCCAACACGACGCTCACCGAGTGAAAGGTGATGGTGATCTTGGCCCCGGGGCGAAACCCGCTTCCCGAGATCCGCACTGATTGTCCCCGCCGGGCCGAGGGCGAGGCGACCGCCAGCGGGGCTGGTGGCGCCGCCTTGGCGGTCGGCGTCGGAATGGACTTGCCCGCGGTCGTGGGGGTTTCCGCCCGGCCGCCCACCGCGGTCGTCGACGACGTGGCGCCCGGGGTCGTCGTCGAGCCAGCGGCGGCTCCGGCCACGGTGGACGAGGTCGGCTGCGATGGCACCGTCGCCAGCGTGGCGACGCTCCAGGTGTCGCCGAGGGCTGCCCCCGCCGATCCCCCGGACTGGCCGCCGAACAGCACCAGCCGGTGGTTGGTCGGACCGGTCGCGAGGGCCGCCCCGATCCGCGCCGGCGGGCTCAGCGTCGGCAGGATCGAAAGGGCGAGGGAGGTCGACCACGTCGAGCCGTTCCACACCCAGGTGTCGCCCAGGGCGGTCGGGCCGCTGGTGCCGCTCGTGCCGCCGCTTCCTCCGAAGAGGATGGCGCTCTGGGTGACGTCGTCAAACCCGAGGGCGGCGTCGTTTCGGGCGGGCGGGGACGAGGCGGGATGCTGCTGGGTCCAGTTGGTCCGGTCCCAGGTCCAGGTGTCGGCCCGGTTGTCGGACCCTGTCGCGCCGCCGAAGAGCACGACGGCGCCCCGCACGGAGTCGTAGGTCATGGCGGCACCGCTGCGGGCCGCGGGCGACGCCGCGGGCGCGTTGGGCACCCAGTTGGTGCCGTCCCATGACCAGGTGTCACCGAGGGACGATCCCCCGGACAGGCCGCCGAAGAGTACGTCGCCTTGGCTCACGCCCTCCGACGCAATCGAGGCCGCGTAGCGCGGAGGGGGGACCGAGGCCGGGGCCAGCGCGGCCCAGGTGCTCCCGTCCCATGACCAGGTGGCGCTGGTGGCGTTCCCGTCGCTGCCGATGCCACCGAAGAGAAGGATCCGGTTCCCGATGTTGTCGTAGGCCATCGACGCCCACTCGAGCGCCGGCGGGCTGGTCGCCGGGTGCTGGGCCGTCCACCCCGACCCGTCCCAGGTCCAGGTGTCGGCGAGGACCTGGCTTCCCGCCCGGCCGCCGAAGAGCACCGTCGTGCCGGTGGCGGGATCGAGGGCCATGGCCGGGTGCAGCCGAGGCGGCGGCGCCGGGGTGGGTGTCACCTTGTCCCAGGTGAGCAAGGTGGTCGAGTCGGCGGCGCCGGCGGCAGGGGCGGCGAAGGGGAGCAGCGCGACCACGACGAACCCGATCAGGGCCAGCCAGGCTCCGGCGGAGACCGCCTTGAGCCGCCTTGACTTCAGGGAAATTCGCACGTGCCTGCGCCGCCGCCTACGGGGTGGGATTCGACCAGGAATCGAACGGGGGTTCAAACGTACCTGATCTTGCCTCCTCCGGCCCGGGCACGCGGGTCAGAAGCTGAGGGAGGTCTGAATCGTTGCGGAGCAGCACCGGCTCGGCCCCGAACAACTCCCCGGCCATGGCGAGCGCGGCGGCGACCACCTCGGGCTCGAACAGATCACCGACGAATGCCGCCACCCGCCCGGCGCACGGCGCGTCGGGCCGGTTGGGGCCGGTGGTGGCCTGCCGGAGGGACGCGATCGTGGCCGCCAGGCTCGTGCCGTCGGTCCCGCACAGGACCACGTGGACTCCGCGGTCGACGAGGACCGCGGCCGTCTCGGCATCGCGGCACACCGCGACCATCGCCACAGCGAAGATGGTACGGCCCGAGTCGTGCCAGGCTCGCGTCCATGCGCCCGCCCCCGCTCGCCCCCCGACGCCCGCACACCCTCGCCGCCCACGGCGACGAGCGCCACGACGACTGGTACTGGCTGCAGGACAGCACCGACGCCGAGGTCATCGACTACCTGCGAGCCGAAAACGACTACACCTCCGATGCCCTGGCGCCGCTGCAGGACGTCCGCCGGGCGCTGTACGAGGAGATCCGGGGCCGGGTGAAAGAGTCCGACGTCGGGGCCCCGGCCCGCAAGGGCCAGTGGTGGTACTACGGCCGGACGGTCGAGGGCCGGCAGTACCCGATCCACTGCCGCCGGGCCGACCCCGAGCAGCGGCTGGCTGCCGCCGAGGTCCTGGCGCTCGAAGAGCAGGGCGCCGGGGCGCCGGGCGAGCACGTGCTGCTGGACGACAACGAGATGGCGGCCGGTTCCGACTATTTCTCGCTCGGGGTCTTCGACATCAGCCCCGACCAGACGCTGCTCGCCTACGCCGTCGATCTGACGGGCGCCGAGCGCTTCGCCTTGCGCTTCCGTGACCTCGCCACCGGCGTCGACCTCCCCGATGCCATCGACGACGTGTACTACTCGTCGGCGTGGAGCAGCGATGGGCAGTGGTTGTTCTACACCCGCCCCGACGCCGCCCTGCGACCGTGGCAGGTCTGGCGCCACCGGCTCGGGACCATGGCCGGCGACGACACGCTGGTATTCCAGGAAGACGACGAGCGGTTCTTCGTGGGCGTGGGCGCCACCCGGAGCGAACGCTTCATCGTGATCTCCTGCGACAGCAAGGTCACCTCGGAAGCACACGTCATCGACGCCCGCCGGGCCACCGACGCCCCGCGGCTCATCGAAGCCCGACGCCAAGGGGTGGAATACAGCGTCGAGCACGCCGTGCTCCCGGCGGAGGGCGACGTTTTCCTGATCCTCACCAACGACGACGGGGCCGAGAACTTTGCCATCGTCCGGGCCCCCGTCGACCAGCCGGGACGATCCAACTGGCAGGTCATGGTCGCGCACCGCGCCGACGTGCGCCTCGTCGGAGTGGATGCGTTCGAGGGCTACGTGGTCGTTTCGGAACGACAGCGGGGCCTGGAGTACATCCGCGTCCTGCGGCTGGCCGACGGCGCGGAGCACGTCCTCGACCAACCCGAACCGGTTTACAGCCTCGGCGTCGGGGCCAACCTCGAATGGGCCACGACGACCCTACGGTTCGGCTACACCTCGCTCGTCACGCCGCCATCAAGCATCGAATACGACCTCGAGACCCGCCAGCGTTCGGTCGTGAAGCAGCAGACCGTGCTGGGCGGCTACGACCCGGAGCGGTTCCAGAGCGAGCGGCTGTGGGCCACCGCGTCCGACGGCGTGCTGGTCCCCATCTCCTTGGTGTACCGGCGGGACCTGCCTCGCGACGGGAGCAACCCGTGCGTGCAGTACGGCTACGGCGCGTACGAGCTGTCGATCGACCCGACGTTCTCCTCGGCCCGGCTGAGCCTGCTGGAACGAGGGTTCGTCTTCGCCATCGCCCACATCCGGGGCGGCGGCGAGCTGGGCCGCCGGTGGTACGAGGACGGGAAGCTGCGCCAGAAGCGCAACACGTTCACCGACTTCATTACCTGCGCCGAGCACCTGATCGCCGAGGGCTACACCTCGCCCGAGCGGCTGGTCATCCGGGGGGGCAGCGCCGGCGGCCTTCTGATGGGCGCCGTGACCAACCTCCGTCCCGACCTGTGGAAGGCGGTGGTGGCCGAGGTGCCGTTCGTCGACGTCCTGACCACGATGGCGGACGCCAGCCTGCCGCTCACAGCGACGGAGTGGGAGGAGTGGGGCAATCCCATCGAGGACCCCGAGGTGTACCGGTACATCAAGTCGTACTCGCCCTACGACAACGTCGAAGCGCGTGCCTACCCGTCGATGTACGTGTCCGGGGGCCTGAACGATCCCCGGGTCGGGTTCTGGGAACCGGCCAAGTGGGTCGCCAAGCAGCGGGCGCAGCGGACCGACGACAATGTGCTGGTCCTGAAGACCGAGATGGACGCCGGTCACGGCGGCCCGTCGGGCCGCTATGACGCGTGGAAGGACGAGGCCCAGGTGCAGTCGTTCATCCTGTCGGCGGTGGGCCTGGCCCCGCCTCCGGCAACCGTGGCGGCGGCCGAGGGCGGGGGCGAGGGTGGCCCCGAGCGCCGGGTCGAGTCCGAGGTGGCGCCCTCAGCAGCGTCGGCGCCCTCGGCGCCGTCGGCGCCCGAGACAGCAGCGTCGGCGCCCTCAGCGGCGTCGGCGCCCGCCCGCGAGGGCGACCAGATCGAGATCGCCTCGAGTTAGCGCAGGTCGATGATGTCGGGGACGCTCTGGTCGGACACCGGGGCCTGACGGGACTCGGCGATCACTGCGGTGATCTCCTCGCCGACGAGCTCGTCGCGATCGAGCAGGGCGTCGCGGAGGGCTTCGACGGTCACGAGGTTGTCCGCCAAAAGGCTGCGAACCTTGGATCGGGCGTCGTCGAGGATCTTCTCGACCGCCTGGCGGCCGTCGTCGGTCGACAGCACCTTGGCCACGATATTGGCCCCCCCAGGTCCGGAGGCCGCGTCGAGCGACACCAGCGATCCCGCCATCCCCAGCGTGCCGACCATCTGGGCCGCGGCTGTTGTCGCCATCTGCAGGTCGCCCGCCACGCCGCTGCTCGTCTCGCCGAAGAACAGCTCCTCGGCTACCAGGCCCCCGAAGGCGATCTGGATGAGGGCGAGAATCTCGGTCCTCGTCTGGGTGAAGCGTTCCTCGGTTTCGGAATGGGCCAGCAGGCCCAGCGCATCCTTGCGCTTGATCACCGACAGCACCTCGAGCTTGCGGCCCGCCCCGACCAGGTAGGCCACGGTGGCGTGGCCCGACTCGTGGGTGGCAATGGTACGACGCTCTGCCTCGGTGTACGCCACCGGCTGGGCCAGGCCGATCTCCTCGGTCATCTTGGCCTGCTGGATGTCGTCCCAGTTCAGGTGCTCGGCTCCCCGGCGCAACGCCCACACCAGCGCCTCGTCGAATAGATGCTCGATCATGACGGGGGAGTAGCCGAGGGTCATGGCCGCGAGCGTGTCGCGGCGGCTGGAATCGTCGAGGTCGCTGTGGTGGGACTTCTTGGCCAGGTAGTAGTCGATGATGTCGCGGCGCCCGGCCCGTGACGGAAGGTCGAAATAGATCGAACGGTCGAAGCGGCCCGGACGAAGCAGGGCCGGGTCGAGGTCGGCCGCCCGGTTGGTGGCCCCGATCACCAGCACGTTGGCGTGGGTCGCACGAGGCTTGCGCAACCGGCGGCTCGAGGGCAGGAACCGGTTGATCCCGTCGATCAACCCGCCCACCAGGCGCAGACCCCCCGGCGGCTGATCGAAGGATTGCAGCTGGATGAGCAACTCGTTGACGACGCCGGAGATGCCCTCGCGCCCGGTGCTCGAACCCATGCCGCTGCGGGCGGCGCCGATGGCGTCGATCTCCTCGATGAAGCCGATGGCGCCGCCTTCCCGGCGAGCCGCGGAGCGCAGGGCCTTGAAGTAGGAGCGGATCTTGCGGTTGGTCTGGCCGTAGTACATCGACTGGAACGCGGAAGACGACACGAACAGGAACGGGACCCCCGCCTCTTTGGCCATCGCCTTGGCCAGGTAGGTCTTCCCGGTCCCCGGCGGTCCCTCGAAGAGGATGGCCCGGCGGGGGTTGCCACCCATGCGCTCCTGGAAGGTCTTGTAGGCGAGGAACAGGTTGAGGGACTTCACGACCTCCTCGACCACCACGGTGGCGCCGCGGACGTCGTCAAAGGAGACATCGATCTCGTCGGCGCGGAACGTGACGTGCGGCGAGCGGCCCGCGCCGATCAGCGGGACTGCCATCATCACGCCGAGCAGCAGGACCAGCACCATGGCCGGTCCCATGTTGGCCATGCTCTGGGGCAGGTGAGGTAACCCGAAGCCGATCGGGTGGCCACCCAAATCCCGTACGACCACGAAGGCGGTGACGAGGGCCAGGAAGACGACGATCCGCCGAATTCGGAGCTGGCGGGCCCGCTCCCGGGCGACGACGACGTCGACTGTTGCGGACCGCAGAACCTGCGCCTGGCCGAGGGATGAGAGTTCCATAACCAATTCTACGCACCGCATCTCGCCGATCAAGAGGCGGCGGCGCCTTATCCTCGGTATTGACATGTTCTTTCTGGTGCCGCGGGTCGCCCTCATCCTCTTTGTGTGCTTTGGCCTGGCACTGGCGGGGCGGGCCCTCCGGCAGCGCCGGGGGCGGCGGCGCCGGGGGCGTC
The DNA here is from genome assembly GCA_030838025.1 of Acidimicrobiaceae bacterium. Taxonomy (GTDB): domain Bacteria; phylum Actinomycetota; class Acidimicrobiia; order Acidimicrobiales; family Palsa-688; genus JALYXV01. Next base: position 10,705 of record JAUTXM010000184.1, on the reverse strand, counting down.
CGGCACGGGACCCCTTTTCCCAACTCCCCCTGGTTCCGGCCGAGGTGCTGCGGGGGGCGGAGCGGACGTGGGTCGTGTTCACCACCCCCGAGTGCCGGCGCTGCGATGCCATCGCCGAGCGCCTTCGGACCTCGGAGCCGGCGTCGCAGGTGACCGAGATCGACACCCGCAAGGAACCCCTCCTGGCTGAGGCGTTCCATGTCCGGGAGGTACCGGCGCTCCTGCTGGCCAACCGCTACGGCCAGGTGGAGGCCCGGTTGATCGGGCGGTCGGCCATCGAATCGGCCCTGAGCTAGGCGCAGATTCGGCCGGAGCGGGCGCCGGGCTTAGCGGCGCAGGCCGGCGTAGGGGCGGCGACCGGGCGCGATGTCGTTGCGGCGGGGGTTGGCCTGGTCACGGGCCGACAAGATGGGGTCAGCGACCCCCCAGTCGGCCCCGATCTCGGGATCGTCCCAGGCCACGCCCAGTTCGTCCTCAGGGTTGTAATAGCTGTCGACCAGGTAGGTGATCATCAGGTCGGTGAGCGCCGCGAAGCCATGCGCCACGCCGGGCGGGATGAAGACGCCGCGGCTGTCGGCCTCGCCGATCTCGAGCACCAACGTGGCACCGTCGGTCGGCGATCCTTCCCGAAGGTCGTGGAGCACCACCCGGGCGGTGCCCCGGGGAACCAGCCAGTAGTCCGCCTGGTGCAGGTGGTAGTGCAAGCCGACCACCGTGCCCGCGGTCTTGTCGGATCGGTTGCCCTGCACCATCTCGCGCCCCAATGGGAACCAGGACCGGCGATAGGTCTCGATGAAGCGGCCCCGCTGGTCGCCATGCAGGTCCGGCTCGACGATGAACACGCCGGTGATGACATCGGACTCCGAGATGCGTGGCACGCCTCGGTACCGTAGGGGGAGCCGGTGTCAGGCGTCGAAGCGGCCGTACCCGCCGCGGTACGCCAGCAGGGGCCGCCCCCGCGGCGCCGCCTCGAGGTCGACCACCCGGCCCACGATGATGTCGTGGTCGCCCGCGTCGTAGCGGGCCTCGATGCGGCAGTCGACCCACGCCAGCACGTCCTGCAGGATGGGTGAGCCGGTCTCCGACGGCCGCCAGCCGACGCCGCGGAACTTGTCGGCCCCCGAGGTGGCGAACACCCGGCTCACGTCCTCCTGGTCCTCGGTCAGTACGTTGGCGCAGAAGGCGCCCGATTCCTGGATTCGTTTCCAGCTGCTCGATCGCTTCGACGGGGAGAACGCCACCAATCCGGGATCGAGCGAAAGGCTGACGAACGACTGGCACGTCAGCCCGTACGGCACCCCGTCGAGCACCCCGGTGACAACCACGATCCCGGTGGCGAAATGGCCCAGCACGGCGCGGAAATGGGCGGTGTCGACGGTAGCGGCACCGCCGTCCACCAGGTCGCTGATCCCGTCGACGCCATCGGCCATGCTTTACCGCACCCTACTGGCGACCAGGAGCGACGGGGATTGCCCACGTAACGCGGATTACCGAGCGGGGGGTCTGCTAGGACTTTGCGACCATGCCTGCCGGTGGTCGGTGATCGATGCGACGAGCGCTCGGTGTCGTCATCGCCCTCGTCGTGCTGGTCGCGATCGGTCTGGGCATCAGTGTCGCCATGCATCGGCGCCCGTCCGCGGGCGGACCGCAGCCCGGTTCGTCGGTCCCCGGCACGACCGCCGCCGGCGCAACGAGCGTGGCGCCGGTGGACATCGTGCCCGGACCCGGGCAGACGTTTGTGACCGGGACCATCACCTCGCTCACGACGGACAACGCAATCGGTCCGGCGTTGAAGCCCCCGTTTACGATCACGATCCCATCACGGGGGCAGGGCAACGCCGACATCACCGGGGTCCTCGTCGGCGGCCAGGACGTGGAGGTCTTCTGGTACGGGGGACAGCCGCTACCGGTGAGCGGCTCGGGTCAGCTCGCCATCGACGGCGGCGCGCTGGTGGTCGACGCGTCCGGGATCACGTTGCAGCTGGACGGAGCGCCCCGGGCGCTGAGCGGCCATTTCAACCTGGGAGCGCCGGTTGCGGTGGGGTCGGGAGGGCTGGCCACGCCGCGTGCGAACGTCGCGTTCGACGCGGGGGACCGCGCCACGATGCAGACCGCCGGTCATGCCCAAGTCCATCTGGCACCGGCCGCGGTGCACATCACCGGCCCGGGCAAGGTCACGATCCGCGGCGACCTCCAGGTCCAGACCAGCACCGGGACCCGTCACGTGGCGTCGGCCGTGTTCGGCTTGGGCAGCTACGAGATCGACCTGACTCCCGTCGGGTCGGGGGCCACCATCCGGGCGACCATGCAAGGCACGCTCAGCGCCAGCTGACCGGCCCGGCCCGGCTCGGCCCGCGTCTGTGGGCTTCGATTTTCGGCGCCATCATCCTTTTATAGCAGTTCATGCCCTGTGGCGGTCATGTAGTGCTATGAAGCCGGGGGCGGCGCCCGTTCTCCCCGGGCAGGGCCGCTAGGGCCGCTGCTTGGCGGCGCGCAGCACCGACCAGGACAGGCCGATCGCCACCGCCAGCGGGAGCAGCCACCACACCGAGGTCATGCCGCCATGGACCAGGAGCGCTGTCACTCCCAGTGCCAAAACCACGCCCAAGGCGATCGTCCAGTCGTCGCCGACGATGAAGTCGTACCAGAAGCGCAGGAACCCTCTCACCTCGCCACCGCCCTCGGGGGACCGGCCCCGCCGGCCCCGCCGGCCCCGCCGGCCACCGACGCGTGCTGGCGGCGCACGACCACGACCAGCGCCAACGCCAGGCCGACCACGAAGGCGAGGACGGCGGGAATGGCGGCGTCGTTGCCCGGCCACGCCACCCCGGCGCCCTCGCCCCCCCAGAAGATCCCGAACGTGGTGAGCATGGCCCCCACCGCGAACTTCATGGTGTTCTCGGGCACCCGGCTGAGGGGTGCGTGCACTACCAACCCCACCGCCAGCACGACGACCAGGGCAGAGACGGCGGAGAGCGCGGCCAGGCCCACGTTGTGCTGGTTGCTGCCGAAGGTGACGACGATGAACGCCACTTCGAGGCCCTCCAGGAACACGCCCTTGAAGGCCACGGTGAACGAGTACCAGTCGAGGCCGGCGTGCACCTCGGACCGGGCGGCGCGCGCCGCGACCACCTCCTCGTTGTAGATGCGCTCCTCGTCGTGGCGCGCCTTCGCCCCGCCCGCCCGCAGGATCGCCTTGCGCAGCCACTGCAGGCCAAAGATCAGCAGGAGGCCGCCGACGACCGCCCGCAGCGCGTCGATCGGGATCGCCGTCAACGCCGGCCCGAGGGCAGCGATCACCACGGCCAAGGCGAGCGTCGCGACACCGACGCCGACGATCGTGGACCGCCAGCCCCGGGTGACGCCCACGGCCAGCACGATGGTCAGCGCCTCCACCATCTCGACCGAGCAGGCCAGGAACCCGGCGAGGAAGAGGAAGACGTCACGCATGCCTGCGCCTCAGCGTAGAGCGGGCCGGTTTACGACAGGGCGCACGACCACGTCAGGTGTCCCGACAGGGGCGGGGTCCCGGGCTCATCCATGGGAAGGTTGGCGAACTGGAGATCGCCGCCGCTGGCGGAGACCGTCAGCACGGCGGTGCTGGCCGACGCGGCCGTCCAGGACTCGGAGCGGGAGGCGTTGGCCGCGTTGGCCGTCAGCGAGAGCTGGGGCCGTTTGTACACTCCGGGGGCGCCCGTTCCCGGGGGCAGGCCCATCTCGAGGTGGAAGGTCGAGCCGTCGGGCAGCTTCGTCTTGAAGTCCCACGCCGTGCGCTGGGCGGCTTGGTCGCAGCTGCCGCCCGACTGGAGCTTCGGCGGCACCTGGGTCGCCACCAGGTGCTGGGCGCTGAAGGTGCCGCTCAGGTCGAGCGGACCCTGCAGGCGCGGGTGGCGGATGGATGGAAACACCTTGGCGGCGGCCCGATGCACCGAGCCGTTGCTCTCGACCGCGTAGAACCCCAAACCGGCCAGGGCGATCGCAAGGAAGAACAGGACCCGGATCAGCCGCATCACCCGGGCGAATCCCCACCCGGTCCGCGACGGGCTCGACGGAGACGGCGTTGTCGTGGGCGCAGTGGTCGTCGTCTGCTGAAGCCGACCCGCGGCGACCATGGCGGAAACAATCGACTGCATGGCAGCCACCGCCGATGCCGCGTCCTGGGCCGCCACCTCGTCGACGCGGATGATCCGCCAGCCGGCGCCCGCAGCGATCGGTGTGCCGCAATAGCGGCAGGTGCCCCCGGCGCTCTCGGAGAGCAGCGCGCCACAGTTCCGGCACCGCTCCCCCGCCGCCGCCGCCTCGGTGGTCTTGGCGTCGGCCGGGCGTTGGAAGCACCAGTTCTGGACCCGACGGTCGGCTTTGCCCTTGCCACCCACAGGCCGCCACGTCGAGTTGAAGTGCACGACGATCGTGTCGTGGCTGGCATCGGACGCAATCGACACCAGCCGTCCGGTCTCGGCGTCTCCGTCCTCGGGCGAGCTCCCCTCGCCGTCGCGGCAGTCCTTCTCGATGGTGGCCCGTTCCCGTTCCGCCAGGGCGAGGGCGAGAACGCCGGCACACAACTCGGGCTTGCACCGGGCGTGGGCTTGGCCGACCAACCAGAAGGCCTGCTGCGCCTCGGCGAGGAAGGTGTCGAGGTTGAACAGCGGGTCGCGTGCGGCGATCGTCGCGACGGCCTGCTGGACCGTCGCCGGGTCAGGTCCCTGGTCGACTCCTCCGAACTGAAACGGACGGTCTGTCACGCGCTGCCCCCCCTGCAAGCCTGCCTGAGCTTAGGGGCAGGCGTCGCCCAATCAGCTACGGCAGTTTGAGCTGGTCGCCGGCGCGAACCGCCAGGCCATCGGCGACCAGCGACGCCGCGACCCGAGCGGCGCGGCCAGGGTCGGTCGGCCAGCCGGCGGCGTCGGCCCACCCGTCGTTCGCCAGTGGCCCGTCCCGGAGGACCTCGACGAGACGGCCCCGGCCCTGGCGGTCGGAGCCGGCGAACGGCGCCTGGCGCACCGACACTCCCGCCGAGCCCAGGGCGGGGTCGGGTTGGGGAAAATGGGCCCCCGCCCAGGAACAGTGCTGTGCCCGCAAGGGACATTGGGCGCAGGCGGGCCGACGGCTGGTGCAGACTTGGGCGCCCAAATCCAGCATGGCCTGGTTCCACGTCCAGACCCACGACGGGCCGTCCGGTACCAGCGCGTCGGCAGCCCCCTGCGCCTCGGCCGGCGACAGCTTGTGTCCGATCACAGCCCGGGCCAGGACCCGGGCCACGTTGGCGTCGACGACGGCTGCGCGCTGCTCGAACGCGAACACCTTCACCGCCCGGGCGGTGTAGGGGCCGAGTCCCGGCAGGGCCTGCAGCTCGGCCAGGGTCGACGGCAGCCGCCCGTCATGGCGGGCCACCACCGCGGTCGCGGCCTGGTGGAGGTGCACCGCTCGCCGGTTGTAGCCCAACCCTGACCACAGCCCGATCACCTCGGAGACGGGAGCGGCGGCGCAGGACTTGGGGTCAGGGAAGCGGGCCAGAAACGCATCCCACCGGGGGACGACGCGCGCCACCTGAGTCTGCTGGAGCATCACCTCACTTACCAGGACCGCCCAGGGATCTCGGGTGTGCCGCCAGGGCAGGTCCCGCCATCCGCCCGCATCGGACCACCGCAGGACGGCCGCCTGAAACGGCGTCAACGCCCGGGCGGCGCAGACGGCGCAGACGGCTTGGGCAGCCCGGGCGGCTCGGACGGCTTGGGCGGGTCGGGCCAGGCGCCGTCGCCGTAGGGGCGTTGCCGGGGGGGTAGGGCCTCTCGCTTCCAGACCATGACCTTGCGGCGGAAGTAGCAGACCTCCTCGCCTCGTTGGTTGAAACCCTTGGTCTCGACGGTCACCACGCCCCGGTCGGGCTTCGAGGACGATGCCCGCGTGTCCAACACCCGGGTCTCGGCATAGATGGTGTCGCCGTGGAACGTGGGCCGTTTGTGGGTCAGCGACTCCACTTCGAGGTTGGCGATGGCCGCGCCGCTGACGTCGGGGACACTCATGCCGAGCACCAGGCTGTAGACGAGGTTGCCCACCACGACGTTCTTGCCGTGCACCGTCTCGTGCTCGGCGAACCACTCGTCGAGGTGCAGCGGGTGGTGATTCATGGTGAGCAGGCAGAACAGGTGGTCGTCGTACTCCGTGATCGTCTTGCCCGGCCAATGCCGGTAGACGTCGCCGACCTCGAAGTCCTCGAAGGCCCGGCCGAACGGCCGTTCGTGCACGATCAACCAGCCTCCTGAGAAGATCGGACGAGGCGGGCCACGTCGGCCAGGGAGCGCACGTGCTCATGGTCGTCGGCCGCGGCCGGGCAGTCGCCGTAGGGGTCGAGGTGGAGCGGGCGCAGCCCGGCCGCCCGGGCGCCTCGGACGTCGGCGAAGAGGGTGTCGCCCACGTGCACGACGCCCGGGGCCTGTTCGGACGAAACGCCCAGGGCGTCCAGGGCGAAGGTGAAGATCCGGGGATCGGGCTTCTCGAAGCCGACGACGGTCGAATCGATCACGACCGCGACCGACACGCCGTGGCCGGCACCCACCTGGCACACTCGGGCGGCCACCAGCTGCTCGGCCACGGTGCCGTCGGCGTTGGACACCACGCCCAGACTGACGCCTGTTTCGGCCAGCAGGCGCAGTCCCTCGAGGGCGCCGGGAACGATCCGGTGCCATCCCCGGACCTGGCGCCACGCCGCTTCCAGCCCCTCGACGGCATCGTCGATCCGCTCCTCGGCAACGCCGACCGCTCGGGCCACGGCGGCGTCGTAGCTCCGCCAGTTGAGCGTCCCACTCGTGAGGAAGCCCGCGTCCAGGGCCGAAATGCCCGCGTAGTGGGCCCGGTCGAGCGCCGCGGCGCTGGTGTCGCCGCCCGCCGGCTCCAGGGCGCGGCGCAGCATGTCGTGGTCGGGAGTGGTGATGACCCCGCCCACATCCAGCAGAACGGCGGGGATCACGAGCCGCCCGAGCCCCCCGAACCGCCCGAGCCGCTATGGCCGCTGGTCGCGCCGTTGCCGTCGTCGCCCGCGATGTCGCCGCCGAGGTACGCGGCCCGCACCGCCTGGTTGTCCAGCAGGTCGGCGGCCGGCCCGGCCATGACGACCTTGCCCACCTCCAGCACGTAGGCCCGGCTCGCCCGCTGCAGTGCCTGGGCCGCGTTCTGCTCGACCAGCAGCACCGTCGTCCCCTGCTTGTTGATCTCGGTGATGATCGAGAAGATCTGGGCCACCAGCTTGGGCGCCAGCCCCATGGACGGCTCGTCGAGGAGAAGCACCTTGGGCTTGGACATCAGCGCCCGGCCGATGGCCAGCATCTGCTGCTCGCCGCCCGACAGCGTTCCCGCCATCTGCGATGCCCGCTCCTGCAGCCGGGGGAACAGGACGTAGACCGCGGCCAGCTCCTCCGCCAAGCCTGCCCGCGCCTTGCCCCGGCGGGCGTAGGCCCCCATGTCGAGGTTCTCCCGCACGGTCATGCCGGGGAAAATGCCTCGCCCTTCGGGCGCCTGCGAGATCCCCATCTCGACCCGGCGGTGAGGCGGGACGGCGCCGATGTCCTGGCCTTGGAAGCGGATGTGGCCCCGGGTGAGCGGACGAACGCCCGAGATCGTCTTGAGGGTCGTGGTCTTGCCGGCCCCGTTGGCACCGATCAACGTGACGATCTCGCCCTCGTTGACGTTGAACGAGATGCCCTTCAGGGCCTCGACCTTGCCGTAGTGGACCTGGACATTGTCGAGCTCCAACAGCGGAGACGCCCCGCTTTGGCCCGGCTGGGCGCCGTCAGGCATCGGCGACCACCCCCAGATAGGCGTTGATGACCCGCTCGTCGGCCTGGATCTCGGCCGGGACGCCCTCGGCGATCTTGCGCCCGAAGTCGAGAACAGAGATCCGGTCGCAGATGTTCATCACCAAGCCCATGTCGTGTTCGATCAGCAAGATCGTGTACCCACTGTCGCGTACCTTGCGGATCAGGTCCGACAGGCTGCGCTTCTCCCGGGGGTTGAAACCGGCCGCGGGCTCGTCGAGCAGCAGCAGCTTGGGGTCGGTCGCCAGGGCCCGGGCGATCTCGACGCGCCGCTGGTCGCCGTAGGGCAGGTTGCGGGCCGTCTCCTCCGCCCGGTGTGGGATGCCCATCAGCTCGAGTAGCTCGGCCGCCCGTGCCCGGCCGTGGCGCTCCTCAGAGCGATGCCGGGGCAGTCGCAGCATGGCCCCGGGAACCGACGTGCCGTGATGGGCGTCGGCGCCGACCATCACGTTCTCCAGCGCCGTCATGTCGGGAAACAGGCGGATGTTCTGGAACGTCCGGGCGACCCCGGCCTGGGTCACCTGGTACCGCTTCTTTCCGACGATGGACTTCCCGTCGAACTCGATCTCGCCTGCCGTGGGGTGGAACACGCCGGTCACCACGTTGAACACCGTCGTCTTGCCCGCCCCGTTGGGCCCGATCAGGCCCGCGATCTCGCCTTGGTCGACATGCAGGTCGACCTCGCCCAACGCGGTGACGCCACCGAACTGCATGGTGACGGCGCGCAGTTCCAAGAGCCTGGGGCCGGGGCTAGGGGGCACTCTCGGCCTCCGGTCGGGGGGCCATCTCGACGCCCGTCTCGCCGCCGAGGGTTCCCATGCCTCCGCCTGGTTCCGGTTCGAGGAGCTCCTTGGCCCGGCGCCGCGAGGGCAGCAGGCCTTGGGGCCGGAAGATCATCATCACGACCAGGGCGGCGCCGAAGACCATGATCCGGTACTGCGCGAAGCTGCGGAATCGCTCCGGCAGGTAGGCCACGACGGCCGCGCCCAAGATGACGCCAGGGATGTTGCCCGATCCTCCGAGCACCACCGCCGCCAGGAACAGGATCGACAGCTGGAAGATGAAGTTGTCGGGGGAGATCGAGATGACCTTGCTGGTGTACATCACACCCGCAGCGCCGCCGATGCCGGCGCCGATGGCGAATGCCCACAGCTTGAAGCGGAAGGTCGGCACGCCCATCAGCTCGGCCGCGTCCTCGTCCTCCCGGATCGCGGTCCAGGCCCGCCCGACCCGGCTGCGCTTCAGGTTGCTGACCACCACGATCGTCAGGACGATCATGGCCAGCAGGAGGTAGTAGTACGGCTTCGGATCGAGGATCCCGAAGCGCACGTGGTATCCGAACAGGTTGAAGTTGGGCGGGTGAGGGATCGGACTGACGCCCCGGGGGCCGCCGATGGAGTCGGTGTTGCGGGCCACCAGGTGGACGATCTCCCCGAAGCCGAGCGTGACGATGGCCAGATAGTCGCCCCGGAGCCGAAGGGTCGGTCCGCCCAGGATGACGCCGGCCAGCATCGACAGGGCGATCCCGACGGGAAGGATCAAGAAGAACGGCCAATGGACCCGGTTGCCGAGCAGGCCCATGGAGTAGCCGCCGACCGCGAAGAACGCCACGTAGCCGAGGTCGAGCAGGCCCGCCTCTCCCACCACGACATTGAGCCCGAGGGCCACCAGGACGTAAATCCCCACCGGATAGAACAGCACGGTGGCGAAATCGCTGTCGGGCGTGTTGAGGACCGGGATCTTCAGGTGGGGCAGGATCACCAGCAACACCAGCAGCGCCAGCAGCGCCACGGCGCGAACCGCCCGGGGCAGCCGGTCCCACCGCTCGGCCACCGGGGCGATCACCTCGAAGCGGGCCATCAGGCGCGAGCCTTCATGAGCGCCTCACCGAGCAGGCCCGTGGGCCGGAACATGAGGACGACGACCAGGACCACGAAGGCGACCACGTCGAGCCACTGCGCGCCGAAGACCGAGGCGCCGTAGATCTCGACCAAGCCGAGGGCAAAACCACCGACCAGGGCACCCCGAAGGTTGCCGATGCCGCCGAGCACGGCCGCGGTGAAGGCCTTGATACCGAGCAGGAATCCCACGAAGTAGTTGGTCTGCTGAATCTTGACCATGTACAACAGCCCCGCCACTCCGGCCATCAATCCGCCCAGGAGGAAGGTGAGCGAGATCACCCGGTCGATGTTGACGCCCATCAACGTGGCCGTCTCGGCATCCTGGGCGACCGCCCGGATCCCTCGTCCCAGGCGGCTGGTGCTCACGAAGCGGTCGAGGGCGATCATCATCACGACCGCGCCCACGATCACGACCACCTTGTCGACGCTGATGATGGCGCCCTGGAAGATGGTCACGATCTTGGTGGGCTTGATCAGGTTGTGCAGGAAGTGGTCCCCCCGGCCCAGCATGTTGAACCGCCAGTGCCCGATGGCAAAGAGCTTGTTCTGGGCAAAGAGCTCCTCCAGGAACAGCGATGCCCCGATGGCCGAGATCAGCGCCGCCAGGCGGCTCGCTCCTCGTCTTCGCAAGGGCCGGTAGGCCAGGCGCTCCAGGGCCACGGCGGTCCCGCCGCTGAACGCCATCGAGAAGGCCAGGCAGACGAGGAAGGTGCCGACCAGCGCCAACCCGCTGCGGGTCGGGTCGGTGGGGCCGAGGCCGACGACGGTCGCCCCGACCAGGGCGCCCACCGTCCCGAGCATGAACACCTCGGAATGGGCGAAGTTGATCAGTCGCAGCACGCCGTACACCAGCGTGTAGCCGAGGGCCACGAGGGCGTAAATCGCCCCGGTGGTGATGCCGTCGACCGTGGACGGCCAGAACTGCTTGTAGAGGTTGGCGAAATGGATGGCGGCCAGCATGGTGGGCGATCCTCAGAATGACCGGGGGTGGGG
>JAUTXM010000404.1 GCA_030838025.1 Acidimicrobiaceae bacterium | reverse complement strand
CTCCCCGCCGAGGGCTTCCGCTGGGTCTACGAGGCGGTCGGCGGCGACCTGCTGCTGTCGTCGATCAGCGGGGGCACCGACGTGTGCACCGCCTTCGTCGGCGGCTGCCCCCTCGTGCCGGTGTACGCGGGCGAGATCTCGTGTCGCTATCTCGGGGCGGCGGTGTCGGCGCTGTCTGCGTCGGGGCGTGAGTGCGCGATCGGGGAGCAGGGGGAACTGGTCGTCACCCGCCCCATGCCGTCGATGCCGGTGGGCTTCTGGGGCGACGAGGACGGATCGCGCTATCGGGCGGCGTACTTCGAGGAGTATCCCGGAGTGTGGCGTCACGGGGACTGGATCACCTTCACCGAGCGGGGCACGTGCGTGATCTCGGGGCGCTCCGACGCCACGTTGAACCGGGGCGGGGTGCGGGTCGGCACCGCCGAGTTCTACGCCGTCGTCGAGGCGCTGCCCGAGGTGGCGGACAGCCTGGTGGTGCACCTGGAGGACCCGTCGGGCGACGGCCCGGGCACGTTGTTGCTCTTCGTGGTGCCGGCACCGGGCGGCGTGATCGACGAGCCACTCCGGGGCCGCATCGTCGCCGCGATCCGCGCCAACCTGTCACCGCGCCACGCGCCCGATCAGGTGATCGAGGTGCCCGCCATCCCGCGCACATTGTCGGGCAAGAAGCTCGAGGTGCCGGTGAAGCGCATCCTCACCGGAACGCCCGCCGATCAGGCGGCCAGCACGGGTGCCCTGGCCGATCCCGGCGCCCTGGCACCCTTCGAGGCGCTGGCGCTGGCGCGGGGCCGCTGACGGGGACCGCTGAGCGGCGCACACGGCATACCTCTTGGCAGTTTCTCGGACTTTGTCAGTTTCGCCGGCAAACAACCGGCAAAACTGCCAGAGTCGGCAAAACTGCCAACGTCTCGCGAAAACGGGGCAGCCCCGGCCAGACGACGGCTAGTCGGCACCGCCGAGACCGAGCTTCGGGCCTATTCCTTGGCCCAGGGGAGCCGGCCGAGGCCGATGGTGTGTTCCAGGTGGCTGAATCCCAGGGTCCCGTGCTCGGGAACCAGGCGTTGTGCCAGGTTCTTCACCTCCGGGTCGTCCAGCATCGCCATGGCGGTGGTCAACGTTTCCCCGAGCCACAGGAGCGCCTCGGCGGCCGATGTCTTCGGGATCCCGTACTCGTCGGCCTTGACCGCGAAGGTGTGGAAGTCGAAACGGGCTCGTTGGTCCCACTTCGGCGTCACCTTCTCGCCCAGGTGCGTGCACGCCCGGAGCTGGCGGCGGAACAGCGCCTGGGTCCCGTCGTCGGTATCGTCGTCGGTCCCGTCCTCGGCCCGGGCCAGCTCAGACGCGGCATCGCCCAAGGCGAGCAGGGCCAGCTTGCCGTCGGCCATGGTGACCTGCCCGAGGCCCTCGGCGTCGGCCAAGGCCAGGCCCGCAAGGGTCGTGGCTTCGGCCAGACGTCCGGCCGCCGCTTCGGGCCCGCTCAGCTCCTGCAGGTAGGCCCGGCCAACCACGTCCCAGTCGTTCTTGGTCGTGGCGTCGGCAAAGCGGGCCCGCAGCGCCCGTCGGGCGTCGACCGGGCGGCCGCCCGCCTGATAGGTCCGGGCCCGGGCGACGGTGAAGAGCAGGAAGTCGGGCAGGGCCGCCTCCGCCTCGTCCGCCACGGTGCACGCGATCTGGTCCGCCCGCTCCCGGGACAGGCCCAGGTGCTGCAGCTTCTCGGAAAGGAGGGGCCCGCAGTTCATGATGGCGCCGCCCGCCGACAGTGACTTGACGTCGTTGCCGGTGGTGGCCGTGCCCCGGACCAGGCGGCGATACAGATCCTCCAGGTCACCGGCGAGGCGTCCCTCCGCCAGCAACTGGACCGCCACCTTGGCGATGGCCGGATGTCGGGGCCGCAATGCACCCGCAGTGCCACTGGCGAGTCCCGCCGAAGCCAGCCGGGCGAGGATCGCCGCGCGGCGCTGGTCGCGGTCCACGCCGATCAGGTCGGCCAGGACGAACAGGTCGAGTCCGTCGACGCCGGCCACCTGAGCTGCGGCGGCGAACAGGAACGCCTCTTGGATCGGGTCGCCGTCGAGGCGCCGGACGATCTGCTCCACGAACGGCGGCAAATCGTCGGCGCCGTGGCGCAGGTCGAGCGAGGCGCCCAGCAGGGTGCCGTCGGAGATCCCCAGCTTCTTGGTCGAGCGTTCTTCCAGCGCCTCGGCCCGTTCGGCCTCGGGCAGCGAGGCGATCGCGCCGAGGCTGCCCGCCCCCGCCCAGGCGGCCAGGATGGCCGGCGCATCCGCGGCGGTGGATCCGAGGCGGGTGCCGGCCGCCCACGCCGCCAGTCCCTCGGTCGCCGGGGCGGCGGCGCTGGCGGTGACGCTGAGCACCGCGGCCCGGTTACCGAGCGCGGGCCACAGGTCGCTGGAGCGTTCCCAGGCCGGTTCGAGGCTGCGCCCGTACCGCAGGAACTGGGCCTTCCAGTCCGCCTCCCGGGCGCTGAGCAGCCAGTCGACGTCGCGGCGGTCGGCGGCTAACAACTGCTGCATCGCCGTTTCGAACTCCTTGGCGATCTCGTTGGCGTCGTCGCTGACGAGCACCCAACCCCCCTCGAGTTCCATCACCGCCGTGGGGTCGAGCGTGGCGCCGGGGGAGCGGACCAGCACCCGCCGGCCGTCGCCCACCAGGTCGGCGGCGATCTGGAGCAGAGCGGTCGACTTGCCGGTCCCGTCGGCGCCCACGAGCAGCACCACGGCCTGGCTGGCGTCGGGTGTGCGCATTTTGGTCAGGCCGTCGAGTGCGACCGGTCGCCGGGGGATCTGGTCCTCGGGCGCCAGGGCATGGCGCCAGTCCGGTTCTTGGCCGTCGAAGAAGCGTGTCAGGTCCTCGGAGGTCAGCGCGCTCCGGCGCTCCTCGAGGAGTTCCGGGGTGAGTTCGAACCATCCGTCAAGCACGCGTGAAGCCTACGGCCTGGGGAGGCCGGAAATCGCGGCCACTGCGGCTGCGATGGCAGCTGCCGTGGCCACCACCTGCGGCCCCACCCGGACCGGGTCGAGGCCGGACCCGATGGCGATCAGGCCCACGCTGGCTTCGAGGCCCGCCACGCCCAGCACGGGCGCCGCGATCCCGGTCGCTCCCGCTTGCAGCTCGCCCTCGGTGACCACGAAGTCGCCCCCGCCGTTGCGGGCCGCCAGGATGGCCCGTCCGGCCGCACCTCGCTCCAGCGAGTGGCGGGTGCCGATCCGGTAGGCCACGTGCATGTTGGTGTGCGACGGCTCGACGACCGCCACCGCGACCGCCTCCGTCGCTCCCCCGGGGCCGGGCTCGGCGACGGTGAGGTGGGCGGTCGCGGCGGCGTCCTCGGCCAACCGGCGCAGGAGCGGCATGGCGACCTCGCCGACGAACGGCGTCACCGCCCGGGCCAGGGGCAACAGGCCCAACCCCAGGCGGGTCAGCCTTCCGGGGCCCCGCGACACCAGGGCATGCTGCTCGAGGGTCGCGAGCAGCCGGTACACCGCGGGCCGGCTCACAGCGAGGCGGGTCGCCAGTTCGGTTACCGAAAGGCCACGCTCCTCACCCGCCAGGATTGACAGCAGGCGCAGGCCTCGGTCGAGTGTTTGCGCCGTCTCGGCGCTCACGGCGCTCACGGCGCTCCGGACGACGCCGGGGCGGGGTGGGCCGGATGGATGGTCCCGCTGACCTCGCCCCAGCCGATGCGGGTGCCATCGGCGCCCGGCGCCCAGCCGGCGATCGAAACGGTGTCGCCGTCGGACAGCCACGCCCGGGTGGTGCCGTCGGCCAGCGTCAACGGGGCCGTGCCGTTCCAGCCCAGCTCCATGAGCGACCCCCGCTGCCCCGGCTCCCGGCCCGACACCGTCCCCGACGCCAACAGGTCGCCGGTGCGCAGCGACGCCCCGTTGGCCGTCAGGTGCGCCAGGTGCTGGCCCGGTGTCCAGTACGTCGTGGCGAAGGGCGGCCGGGAGACGACCTCCCCGTTGAGCCGCACTTCGAGCGTGAGGTCGAGCGACCACGGCTCGGGATCGTGGAGGTACGCCAGCGGCGGGGGGTCCTGGACGGGCGGGACCACCCGGGCGGCGCGCAGCGCCTCCAACGGCACGACCCACGGCGAGATCGAGGTGGCGAAGGACTTGCCGAGGAACGGCCCGAGCGGCTGGTACTCGAAGGACTGGATGTCGCGGGCGCTCCAGTCGTTGACCAGCACCACGCCGAAGGCATGCTCGGCCAGGGATCCGGCGCTGACCGGATGGCCCCGCCGGCTGCCCACGCCGACCACGAAACCCACCTCGGCCTCGAAGTCCAGCTTTGCTGTCGGCCCGAAGCTGCCCTGCGCGATCTGGCCCCAAGGGCGTTGCACGGGCGCGCCCGAGACGACCACGGTGCCGGCCCGTCCGTGGTAGCCGACGGGCAGGTGGCGCCACGCCGGTGGCAGCGCCGGGCCTTCGGGCCGAAGCATGTGACCCATGTTGGTGGCATGGTCGAGTGACGAGTAGAAGTCGACAAAGTCCGCCACTTCGATCGGGAGCCGGAGCCGGACCGAGTCGAGCGGGTGGATGGCCCGGGCCATGGCGGCCTGGCGTTGCGGCTGGCGAAGGAGCGTGGCCAGGCGTTCCCGTACCACCGCCCACGCCCGGGGGCCATGGGCCATGAACCGGTTGAGGGACGGCTGGGCGAACGCCCCGTCCAACCCCGGCAGCAATCCGGTCCCCGCCAGTGCGGCCAGGTCGACGACGCTCGAGCCGATGGCGACGCCCACCCGCGCCGGGCCGCCGTCCACGGAGAACACGCCGTAGGGGAGGTTGGAGATGGGAAAAGGGGACCCCTCCTCCACCTCGACCCAGGTGCTCCCGCTCTCGTCGGTCACGGCGCCGATGATACAATATCGTTACAACACTGTCCGGTAATCGGACGCAACGTCTGGGGGTGGGGAGACCCGATGCCCTATTACCGCTCCGTCGGAGCATTGCCCAAGAAGCGCCACACCCAGTTCCGCCGCCCCGACGGCGGGTTGTATGCCGAGGAGCTGATGGGCTCGGAGGGCTTCTCGGGTGCCTCGTCGCTGCTGTACCACCGCCACCCGCCGACGGCGCTGGTCGCGGCCGAATCGTGGGATCTCCCCGACCCGCCGACCGTCGTCAACCACCCGCTCCTGCCCCGCCATTTCAAGGCCCACAAGCTCGACGCCGGTGGTGCCGATGCCGTGACGGGCCGCCAACTCCTGCTGGGCAATCCCGACGTTCGTCTCTCCTACGTCGTGGCCGACCAGCCGTCGCCCCTCTACCGCAATGCCGGCGGCGACGAGTGCGTCTATGTCGAATCGGGCCGGGGAGTCGTGGAGACGACGTTCGGTCCCCTGCCGGTCGGGCCGGGCGACTACGTCGTGCTGCCCACGTCGACCACCCACCGTTGGGTGCCGAGCGACACGCTGCGCGCCCTGGTGATCGAGGCATCCGGTCATATCGGGCCGCCCCGGCGCTACCTGTCTGCGACCGGCCAGTTCCTGGAGCATGCCCCGTACTGCGAGCGTGACCTTCGTTGCCCCACCGAACTGCCACCAACGCCTCAGTCGGATGGGGAGACGGAGGTATTCGTCCGCCACGCCGGGGGCGGCACCCGCTACGTTTTTTCCCAGCATCCTTTTGACGTCGTCGGCTGGGACGGCTGCCTCTACCCCTACGCCTTCAACATCGCCGACTTCGAGCCGCTGGTCGGGCGGGTGCACCTGCCGCCACCGGTGCATCAGACCTTCGAGGGGCCGGGGTTCGTGGTGTGCTCGTTCTGCCCCCGGCCGTTCGACTTCGACCCCGCCGCCGTGCCGGTGCCGTACAACCACGCCAACGTCGACAGTGACGAGGTGCTGTTCTACGTGGGCGGCGACTTCATGTCCCGGCGGGGGGCGGGGATCGAGGTGGGGTCGGTCACCCTGCACCCGGCCGGGTTCGTGCACGGGCCCCAGCCCGGCTCGGTGGAGGCGTCGCTCGGCCAGCCGGGCACCGAGGAATGGGCGGTCATGGTCGACTCGTTCCAGCCGCTGGCGATCGGGCCCGCGGCGCAGGCGGTCGAGGACAGCGGCTACGCCTGGACGTGGAACTCCTCCCCGTAGCGCTGGGCGTTTGGTAACACTCTGGGCATGACTGCACCGCCCGGTCAGGTGAGATACGGGACAGCCGAAGGGCGCTGGATCCTCGTGGCCACCATCGTCGGGTCGGGGGTCGCCTCGCTCGACGCCACGGTCGTCAATGTCGCCTTGCCCACGATCGGCCGGCATTTCGGGGCCGGCGTGTCGGGGCTGCAATGGGTGATCACCGGCTACCTGATCACCCTGGCGTCACTCATCCTGCTCGGTGGGTCGCTCGGTGACCTGTTCGGGCGCAAGCGGATCTTCAACATCGGCGTCGTGTGGTTCAGCCTGGCGTCGCTGCTGTGCGGGATCGCCGTCAACCTGCCGATGCTGATCGCGGCCCGGGCGTTGCAGGGCATCGGCGGGGCGCTGTTGGTGCCGGGCAGCCTCGCCCTCATCGAGTCGAGCTTCGCCCCGTCCGACCGGGGCCGGGCGATCGGCGCCTGGTCGGGGCTCGGAGGGATCACCACCGCGATTGGGCCGTTCGTGGGGGGCTGGCTGGTGTCGGCGGTCTCGTGGCGGTTGATCTTCCTGTTGAACCTGCCCCTGGCGGTGGTGGTGGTGCTGGCGTCGCGCCATGTTCCCGAATCGACCGATCCAGGGGCCAACCGCCAGATCGACGTGGCGGGCGCGGCGCTGGTGGTGATCGGCCTGGCCAGCACGACGTACGCCCTGATCGAGGCGCCCGCCGGTGGGGGGCGCGGTGTGATCGTTGCGGCTGCCCTGGCCGGCGTGCTGGCCTTGGGCGGCTTTGTCGTCGTGGAGCGCAGGAGCGGGCACCCAATGTTGCCGCTGGGGATCTTCGCCTCCCGTCAGTTCACGGCGGCCAACCTGGTGACCTTCGTCGTCTATGCCGCCTTGGGCGGCGCCTTGTTCCTGCTGGCCGTCGATTTGCAGCAGGCGTTGCGGTTCTCGCCCGTGGCTTCTGGGGCGGCGCTGTTCCCGGTGACGGTGATCATGCTGCTGCTGTCGGC
>JAUTXM010000392.1 GCA_030838025.1 Acidimicrobiaceae bacterium | reverse complement strand
GCCGCTGACCGCCCGGCCACGAGTGAGGGAGGTGTTGGTGGCGTCGCCCGAGAAGCCGCCGTCTCCCGAGAAGCCCGATCCCGCAAACCCGCGTGCCCTGGCCCTGCCCGAGCCTCCGGTCACACCGGGGCCGGCCGCGGCCGTGGAACCCGACGAGGCCAGCGATGTCTGAGCGGCACTTCCGGTGGTTCCGGAGGCGCCGCCATCGCCGGTCGAGGCGATGTTGGACGAGGTCGGGCTGGCGAGGGTCCAGCCGCTGGTCCCGCCGGTCGCAGAAGCGTGCGTGACCGAGTCGCCGGTGGCGCCCGAGATGGCGTCGCCCACCGAGCTCGCAACGGCAGCGCCCGTCGAGCCGCCGTTGCCGCCGCCGCCCGCACCGCCATCGCCGCTGGTCGCGATGTTGATCGGAGTGTCACTGGCGGCACCCGACGCGCCGGTGTCGCCACCGAAGGCCAGCGCAGCTGCGCCCGCGTCGCCGCTGACCGCCCGGCCACGAGTGAGGGAGGTGTTGCTGGCGTCGCCGGAATCGCCCCCGATGCCTGAGTCGCCCGAGATGGCCGTACCGGTGGCCCGTGCGGTACCTGACCCGCCGGTAGCACCCGTCGTGGTCGGGCCACCGGTATCACCAGAGGCGGCGTCGGACGTCTGGGATGCGGTCCCGGTGTTGCCCGAGTCCCCGCCGGCGCCCGTGGACGCGGCGTTGGAGGAGGTCGGGCTGGAGGTTGCGTTACCCGAAGTCCCGCCGGTTGCCGAAGCGGTGGTCATCGACGATCCAGTGGCACCGCTGATGGCGTCGCCGATGGAGGACGCCGTGGCTGCGCCCGACGAGCCGCCGGTGCCGCTCACGCCGGCGCCGCCGGCGCCGCTGGCAGCGATGTTGATCGGGACGTTGGTGGCCGGTCCAGAGTCACCGCTGACGCCGCCGGTGGAGACGGCCACGCCGAAGGCATCGCCGGTCTTTGCCCGACCGCGGGTGCGGGAGACGTTGGTGGCGTCGCCGGAGAAACCGCCGTCACCCGAGAAGCCAGACCCGGCGAAGCCGTCCGCCGAGGCGGCGCCCGAACCGCCGGTGGTACCGCCCGGCGGGTCAGTGGTGCCACTGGTAGCGGTCGAAGTCTGAGAGGCAGTGCCGGTCGAGCCGGAGTCGCCGCCATTGCCTGAGCTGGCGTCGTTGGACGAGGTGGGATCGGACGTGGCGTCACCTGAGGTGCCGCCGGTGGCCGAACTGGTCGTGGTGACATCGCCGGTGGTACCCGAGATGGCATCGCCGACCGAGGACGCGGTCGCCGCCCCGGAGGAGCCGCCGTTCGCGGTATCGGAGGCCGAGCCTGAGCCGCCACCGCTGCCGTTGGCGACCGTGACATCGACCGCTCCGCTGCCGCCGCCGCCGCTGACCGCACCGGAGAAGGCGGTACCGGACGTGGCCGGACCGCCGGTCACGGTGACATCAACCGCGCCACTGCCGCCGCCGCCGGTAACCGCACCCGAGAAGGCCGTCCCCGAGGCGGCCGGGCCGGAGCCGCTGTTGACCCCGACATTGACGGCGCCACTGCCGCCGCCGCCGCTGACCGCACCCGAGAAGGCGGCGCCCGAAGTGGCGGTGCCGCCGCCGCTGTTGACGCTGACGTTGACGGCGCCGCTGCCACCGCTGCCGCTGACCGCACCCGAGAAGGCGGCGCCCGAAGTGGCATCGCCGCTGTCGCCCGTTGCCGACTCAGAGTCCGCAGCCCCCCCGGCGCCGCTGGTGGCGGAGTTGACCGGGACGTCGGTGGCCGAACCGGACGAGCCGGAATCGCCGCCGAGAGATACTGCCAAGGCGCCGGCGTTGCCTGTGCTGGCGCGGCCCGTGGTGTCCGAGGCATTGGTGGCGGAGCCGGAGTCGCCGCCGAATCCGGAATCACCCGAGATCGAGGTACCTGCGGCCCGGGCCCGGCCCGAACCACCCGTGGCACCGGCACCGGCCGGGTCGCCAGTGTCGCCCGAGGTTGCGTCGGAGGTCTGCGAGGCACTTCCGGTTGCGCCCGATGCACCACCGTCACCGGTCGTGGCGGCGTTGGTCGAAGCCGGGTTGGCAACGGCGTCGCCTGACGTCCCGCCGGTGGCTGACGAAGTGGTGAGAACGGCTCCGGTGGCGCCGGAGATGGCGTCGCCGACCGAGCTGGCGCTGGCGGCACCGGAGGTCCCACCGGTGGCTTCGCCCGTGGCGTCACCCGTCGTGCCTGAGGTCACGGTCACGTCGACCGCGCCGCTGCCGCCGCCACCGGAGACATCACCGGAGAACGCCGCCCCTGAGGTGGCGTCGCCCGTACTCCCGCTCGTCGCGAGCGAGGTGGCGGCGCCACCGTCGCCGGAGACCGCGGTGTTGGACGGATTGTTGAGGGCGTCACCCGAGTTGCCGCTGGTGCCTCCGGTGGAGACGGAACCGGCGCTGGCGGCGCCGGAATGAGCGATCCCAAGGGTGGTCGAGACGTTGACGGCGTCACCTGAGAAGCCGCCGTCGCCCGAGAAGCCGGAACCCGCGAAACCCGACGAACGAGCAACACCCGATGCGCCCGTCGGGCCGATGGGGGGATCGGTGTTGCCCGAGGTGGCCGTGGACGTCTGCGACGCCGAGCCGGTGGTGCCCGACGCCCCGCCGGCACCCGTGCTGGCGGTGTTGGCCGAAATGGGACTGGCGGTGGCGCTGCCCGAAGTCCCGCCGGTTGCCGAGGAGGTGGTGGTTACGGAGCCGGTCGCACCCGAGATGGCGTCGCCCGAGGAGCTGGCGGTCGCCGCTCCGCTGGAACCGCCGTTCGCCGTCCCGGTGGCCGCACCCGAGTCGCCTGAGGTGACGGTGACCGCAACCGCGCCGCTGCCGCCGCTCCCGGTGACGCTGCCCGAGAAGGCGGCCCCCGAGGCGGCCGCACCGGTGTCGCCGCTGGTCGGTACGACGGTGGCGTCGCCTCCGATGCCGCTGACGGCAGTGTTGATCGGAACGTTGGTGGCGGCACCCGAGTTGCCGGTGGTGCCGCCCGAAGAAAGGGCGGTTGCCTCCGCGTCACCGCTGGTCGCGGTGCCGGTGGTGCTGGATGTGTTGAGGGCTGAGCCTGAGTCACCGCCGATGCCTGAGTCACCGGAGATCGCGGTGCCACTGGACCGCGCCGCGCCGGACCCGCCCGTCGGGCCGCCCGAGGTGGGGCTGCCCGTGTCGCCCGAGGTGGCACCGGAGGTCTGGGAGGCGGTCCCGGTGTTGCCCGACGCCCCGCCGTCGCCGGTGGCGGCGGTGTTGCTGGAAGAAGGACTGGCAACCGCGTTGCCCGAGGTGCCGCCGGTCGCCGATGCGGTGGTGACCGAGTCGCCGGTCGCCCCCGAGATGGCATCACCGGTCGACGAGGCAGTGGCGGCGCCGGAAGTGCCGCCGGTCGCGTTGCCCGTCGCAGCACCCGAGTTGCCCGAGGTTACGGTGACCGCAACGGCACCGCTGCCGCCGCCGCCGTGGACGTCACCCGAGAAGGCGGCGCCGGAAGTGGCGTCCCCGGTCGCTCCACTGGTGGCGAGCACCAAGGCGGTGCCGCCGTCGCCGGAGAAGGCGGAGTTGATCGGGATGTTGGTGGCATCGCCGGAGTTACCGGTGGTGCCGCCAGTGGCGCCGGCGGTGCCTTCGGCCTCGCCCGTGGTGGCGGTTCCGGTCGTCGTCGAGTCATTCGTCGCCGCGCCCGAGAAGCCGCCGTCACCCGAGAAGCCCGAAAGTGCCGTGCCATCGGCCCGGGCGCCACCCGAGCCGCCCGTCGGGCCGACCGGAGGATCAGTGTTGCCCGACGTGGCCGTGGAGGTCTGGGAGGCGCTGCCGGTCGTGCCTGAGGCGCCCCCGTTGCCCGTGCCCGCGGTATTGGACGAGGTCGGGCTGGCCGTGGCACTGCCCGACGTTCCGCCGGTTGCGGACGAATGCGTGATCGAGCTGCCGGTGGCGCCCGAAATGGCGTTGCCGGTCGACGAAGCGGTGGCCGCGCCGGTGGAACCGCCGTTGGCGGTGCCGGTGGCGTCACCCGAGTTGCCCGAGGTCACATTGACCGCAACCGCGCCACTGCCGCCGCCGCCGGTGACCGCACCCGAGAAGGCCGCCCCCGAGGTGGCGTCCCCGGTGTTACCGGAGACCGTGACGACGGTGGCGTCGCCACCGGTGCCGCTGGTCGCGGTGTTGCCCGGTGCGTTGGTCGCGGCACCCGAGGAACCGGTATCGCCCCCGCTCGCGGTCGAAGCGCCACTGGCGTCGCCGCTCACGGCGGTTCCGGTCGTCGTCGAGCCGTTGCTGGCCGCGCCTGAGTCGCCACCGGTGCCAGAGTCACCGGAGATGGAGGTCCCCCGTGCGGTGGCCTTGCCGGAGCCGCCCGAGGGACCAGCCCCGCCGGTCGAACCAGACGTGGCGTTCGAGGTCTGCGAGGCCGCGCCAGTGGCGCCCGAGGCGCCGCCGTTGCCGGTGCCCGCGGCGTTGGTGGAAACAGGGCTGGCAACTGCCCCGCCCGACGTCCCGCCGGTCGCCGACGAGGTGGTCGTCGAATCCCCCGTGGCACCGGAGACCGCGTCGCCGGTCGACGTGGCGGTGGCCGCGCCGGAGGTACCGCCGGTCGCGGTGCCGGTGGCGGCGCCCGAGTCGCCCGAAACGACGGTGACCAACACCGCCCCGCTACCGCCTCCGCCGGTGACGGCGCCTGAGAAGACCGTTCCTGACGTGGCGTCGCCGGTGTTGCCGCTGGTCGAGATGACCGTGGCGATTCCGCCGGGGCCGGACGTGGCAGTGTTGACCGGCCTGTTGGTGGCGTCACCCGAGTTGCCCGAGTCGCCGCCGCTGGCAGTGGACGAGCCGGTGGCGTCGCCTGTCGTGGCGGTGCCGGTGGTCGTCGAGCCGTTGCTGGCATCGCCGGAGAATCCGCCCGCACCTGAGTCGCCCGAGGTTGCCGTGCCGGTGCCGCGCGCCTTGCCGGAACCGCCGGTCGGACCTGAGCCGGTGCCGCCGGTATCGCCCGACGAGGCGATCGACGTCTGCGACGCCGTGCCCGTGGCGCCCGAGGCGCCGCCGTCGCCGGTCCCCGCAGTATTGGTCGAAACGGGGCTCGCAACCGCGCTGCCCGAGGTGCCGCCGGTCGCCGACGACGTCGTCGTGGTGGATCCGGTGGCGCCGGAGGTGGCATTGCCGGTCGAGGTGGCCGATGCCGGTCCGGAAGATCCACCGTTGGCGGTCCCCGTGGCGGCGCCGGAGTTACCGGAGATGACGGTGACCATGACCGCGCCACTGCCTCCGCCATGGGTGGCGGCGCCTGAGAACACGGTGCCTGAGGTGGCGTCACCGGTGTTCCCGCTGGTCGGCGTGGCGACTGCGTCGCCCCCCGCACCGCTGGTGGCGGTGTTGGCGGGGGCGTTGGTCGCGGCACCCGAACTGCCGGTGTTGCCGCCGGTCGCCTCAGAGGTGGCGTCGGCTTCGCCCGAGGTGGCGGTGCCGGTCGTCTCCGAAACGTTGGTGGCCGCACCCGAGTCGCCGCCCGCGCCCGAGGAGCCCGAACCCGCCGAACCGGCGGCGGTCGCCTGACCGGATCCACCGCTGGGCGCGCTCCCTGAGGTACCGGTGCTGCCCGTCGCTGCGAGTGATGTCTGGGCCGCACTGCCGGTGGGGCCGGAGTGGCCGCCGTCGCCGGTGGTGGCGGTGTTGCTCGAGACGGGGCTGGAAACGGCGCTGCCCGACGTCCCCCCGGTCGCGGAGGAGGTTGTGACCGACGCGCCGGAGGCGCCGCTGGTGGCATTGCCGACGGATGCGGCCGAGGCCGGCCCCGACGAGCCGCCGGTCGCGTTGGCGACCGCAGCGCCGGAGTTCCCGCTGCTGACGACCACGGCCACAGCGCCCGTACCGCCGCCTGGGCCACCGCCGACGCCGCCCGAGAAGACGGTTCCGGAGGATGCGGTCCCCGTGGTACCGCTGACCGGCGTGGCCGTGCCTGCTCCGCCCCCGCCGCTACCGGCGGTGACAGACGGGCTCACGGTGGCAGCCCCGGTTGCTCCGGTCGAGCCCCCCGTCGCGGTCGAGGTCGCGGCCGCGCTCCCGCTGTGGGCGGACCCGCTCGTGGTCGAGTTGTTGCCGGATGGTCCCGACGCTCCGCCCGCGCCTGTGCCACCGGTGGTGGACGCGCCGGTACCCGTGGCCTGTCCGGTACCTCCGCTTGGGCCGGCAGCCGCCGGTGCAGCAGTAGAAGCTGTGGTAACGCCGGGGTCCCGACTAAGGGTGGCCGCGAGCGCGAGAACTCCGAGCAGTCCTGACATGGGCGGGACGGTACTTGACGGACAACCCTTGCGCAACCATCCCCAAAGAGAAGAACCAAACGTATAAACGGCGGCTGACCTGGTACGGGGATGCGGAGGGGCACTCCCCTGGTAGGTTGCTCTGGCGGTCGTTTCGCGGCAACACCAGTGACGGAACAAGAGGTATCGGTGGGTTCGGGACGGCAGTCCAAATTCGGGGTCAAGGGGTCCCGCCAGGGGAAAGTCACCGTCTGGCGCGGGGTGCCCTATGCCAGCGCGCCCGAGGGCCCGCGCCGCTTCCAACCGCCCCAGCCCTCGCCACCGTGGGACGGCCCCCGCAACGCCACCGACTTCGGCCCGTCGAGCATCTCGACCGACGTCCCGGGCCTGGTGCTGCCATCAGGTTCGGGAGTCGTTCCCGAGAGCGAGGACTGCCTCTACCTCAACGTCTGGTCACCACGGACCAGGGGAAAAGCCCGCCCGGTCCTGGTCTGGCTGCACGGGGGGGCATTCGTCTTCGGCAGCGGGAGCAACTTCGACGGGGCGTGGCTGGCCAACCGCGGTGACGCCGTGATTGTGACGATCAACTACCGCCTCGGCCCTTGGGGTTTCTTGGACCTGGCGGCGACGGGCGGGGCGGGGCTCGAGGGCTCGGTCAATGTCGGCATGCTCGACCAAGTCGCGGCGCTGCAATGGGTAAGCGACAACATCGAGGCGTTCGGCGGCGACCCCAACCGCGTGACCGTCATCGGACAGGCCTCGGGTGCGACCTGCGTGGGTGCGCTGCTGGCGATGCCCGCCGCGGCCGGACTGTTCCACCGGGCCGTCATGCAAAGCGGAGCCGCCGACCGGGTCCAGAGCCGTTGGCGCTCCCGGGCTGTGGTCGTGCGCATGCTCAACTCGCTCGGCGTCGACTACCGAGAGGTGTCCGAACTCCGGGAGCTGTCCGTGGACGCGATACGGGAGGCAGCCGGCTCGTTGATGCGCGACTCCGACGACGCCGAGCTCGAAGGCGAACCCTTCCTGCCGGTGGTCGACGGCACGGTGCTGCCCGGCCATCCCATGGCCGGGCTGGTCTCGGGGGCTTCGTCTCAGATACCGCTGCTCATCAGCACGTGCCAGCAAGAGGCCAACCTGTACCTCGCCATCTCACCTGAGGGCTATATAAAGGCCAAGGAATTGCGGGCTCGGGCGTGGTTCGGCGACGTGGCCTGGGAACGACTGATCCGGACCTATCAGAAGGGTTTTCCCCAGGACCGAGGACGAGCCGACCTGCTGACCGATCTGCTGTTCGGCATTCCCGCCGTCCGCACTGCCGAGGCCCACAACCGCGGTGGGGGCCGGAGCTGGATCATGCGCTTCGACCACACGCCCGGACAGGTGCCCTTCGATCAGCTCGGACCCTGCCATGGCGCCGACCTGCCGTTTACCTGGTTGGACTTCACCGGACCGACCGAGGGGGCGTTTCCCGGGCTTTCGACCAACGCCGATCGCACCGTCGCGGAGTTACTCCAGGACGTGATCTTGAACTTCGCGAGAGTCGGTGACCCCGGTACGGCTGCGCTTCCCGCGTGGCCCGCCTATCAGCCGGGGCGACGAGCGATCATGTCAATACAGTCCCGCCCGGCCCTCGAGTTGGACCCGGCGGCCGAGCGTCGACGGGCGTGGGACGCCCTGCCGCTGCCCCAGACACTCAACGTGCGCCGCTCGTCGGGTGCCACGCGCTCCTCGGAGGCGGCACGCCTGCCAGGAGCGACGAGTCCGACCATCCCGACCGCCCGGACCAGTCCCGCGGAGCCGACAGCCACCGACGACCGGACCGAGAACGACACCCCCCGCCCCCAACCCCCGGCCACCGCCGACACCCGGGCTGACTCCCCCGCCCCCGCCAGCCCCCAACGCCCGGGCACCGCCGACACCTGGGCCGCCCCCGCCCCCGACTCCGCCGCCGCCAGCCCCGAACCCCCGGCCTCCGCCGACACCTGGGCCGACCCCGCCGCCCCCGAGGCCCCGGGGGCGCCCGAACCCCCCGATGCGGTCGACGGCTTGGCTACTCCTGCCGGGCCCGAACTCCCGGCCGGCAGCGGCGCTTGGGTCGTACCTGCCGCCCCCGCCAACGCCGAGGAGCCGGTAAGCCCCGCAGTTCCGGAAGCATTCGATGGCGGGGCGGACGCCCCCGCCGATCTCGAACCCCCAACTGGCGTCGATAGCGGGGCCGGCCCCGTTGCCCCCGACGACTCGGAGGCGCCGGCACGCCTGGCCGGATTTGATTGGTTCGACCGGCCGACGACCCCGAACGCCCCTTCTGAGCCCACGCCTCCCACCGACGCCCACGGTTTCGACAGCCCCGACGCCGCGCCCGACCAGTAGGCCCCCCGAGCCCCGCTTCTGGTAAGGGTCCAAGTCTCTGGTTGGGATCTGGTACCCCCTGGCGGGGTCAAACCCGTACCAGAGACCCAGATCCCTACCAGACCGCGGGCTTAGACCGGGTCTAGGCCTCGTCCAGGTAGTGCTCGACCTCCCAGGGTGTGACCTGAGCCCGGAAGTCGTCGGCCTCGACCCGGCGACCGTCGACCAGGCGCGACAGCAGGCGGCTGTCGAAGGCGTCGACCAGCACGTCGTCGGCCACGAGGGCGTCCAAGGCGCCATCGAGGTCGCGGGGCAGGCGCCGCACCTGCATGGCGCTGGCCGTGGCGGGGTCGAAACCACCGATGTCCTCCTCGAAGGGCCCACCGGGGTCGACGTCGGCGGCGACGCCGTGGGCCGCCGCCGCCAGTAGGCCCGATACCAGCAGGTACGGGTTGGCCGCCGGGTCGGCCAGGCGGAACTCGATCGCCGGTCGTTGTTCGCCGGAACTGCCCACCCGGATAACCGCCGAACGGTTGAGGTGACCCCAGATGATGTCGCTGGGTGCTTCGGGCCCGCTGTGCAGCCGCTTGTAGGAGTTGATGTTGGGGGCGGCCAGGGCGCTCAGCCCGGCGGCATGGGCCAACTGCCCGCCCAGGAACGCTCGACCGACCGATGTCAACATCCCCCGCGAATCGAACAGCACGTCGTTGCCCTCCCGGTGCTGGTGCAGGTGCAGGCCCGAACCGGGTTCGTTCGCGAACGGCCGGGCCATGAACGTCACCCGTAGCCCGGCACGCGTCGCCTCCTCGCGCAGGACCTGCTTGGTCAGCACCAACCCATCGGCCAGCGCGAGCGGCGACAGCGACGCCAGGTCCAACTCGTACTGCCCCGGCCCCGACTCGAGATGGGTGCTGATCACCTCCACGCCGTACTCAGCCAGACGCGACGCCGCCGCCCGGGTGACCAACGATCCGGCACCCTCCAGCTCGCCGAAATAGCCGCCTCGGTCGACCGGCTGCCCGTCGTCGCGCAAGATATAGAACTCGACTTCGGCAGCAGCCCTATAAGTAGAGGCCACGTCACCGAGCTCGGTGAGCTTCGTCACCAGCGCCGTTCGGGGGTCGCCCAGCCACGGAAGGCCGTCAGGCCCGATCACCGTGCACGCCACACGACCCTGGCCCTCACCCAGGTCGACCAGGGTTGCCGGGTCCGGCTGAAGAACCATGTCCTCCTCGAAATGGCGGGCCCGCCCCGCAAGGGCCGACCCGTCGAAGGGGGCGCCTTTTTCCAAGGCATCGGTGAAGTGGACGGCAGGCAACACGACCGCGTGAGCCGCGCCGAACACGTCGACGAACACGAGCCGGATCCAGCGCAAGCCCTCGATTTCGGTCACTGGCGGTTCCTGACTATCGGAGGAGGATGGACAGCGTGATGATCACGGCCGCCAAGGCGAGGAAGGCGGCGGAGATCATGGCGGCGATGGCCCACAGGCGGCGAGACGACTGGCCCGCAGCCATGCCGCCCATGGGCTTCTCGGGGGTCTGGTCGTACGCCGCCGGGTCGACCTGGTCGAGATGCTCGAGGTCGGCCAGCAGGGCGTCGGCCGACTGGTAGCGGTTCTCGGGGTGGCGGCGCATGGCGTGCATCACCACCGCCTCGAGCGCGGGCGGAACCTCGGGGCGCAGCTTGTGGATGGGCTTCGGGTCGCCCTGGAGGTGGCCGGCCATGACCGCCATCCAGTTGTCGCCCTCGAAGGGAACCCGCCCCGCGAGCAGCTCGTACAACATCACGCCGAGCGAGTAGAGGTCGCTGCGGGCGTCGCCCCGCTCCCCTTGCACCTGCTCGGGGCTCATGTAGTCGGGCGTGCCGAGGCTTTCGGAGAGATGTTTCCAGGTGAGGCGGCGGGCGCCGGTGAGTTGCGCCGTGCCGAAGTCGCCGATGACGAGGCGATCGTCCGGCGTGACCAGGATGTTCTCCGGCTTGAGGTCGCGGTGCACGACCCCTTTGCTGTGGAGGTAGGCCAGGCCGTGGGCCAGCTGGCGTCCCCAATCGACGACCTTGTCGATGGGCACCAGGCCGCCGAAGGACCGCATCCGCTTGCGCAGCGACACGCCGTCGATGTAGTCGAGAACGAGATAGTGGGCGCTGCGGGACTCGCCCGGATCGATGGCCCCTTGCACGCTCGGGTGGTCGAGCCGGCGGGCCACCTCGGCTTCCCGGCGGTAGCGGCTGAAGGCGGACGGATCGGCGAACAGGTTGGGGTCGGGAACCTTGAGCACGACCGTGCCGCCATCGCGGGTGTCGGTGGCCTTGTACGACTCGGCATAGGCCCCCGAACCGAGAAGCTCCTCGATCTTGTAGTGGTCGAGGACGTCGCCGGGGGTGTAGCGGCTCACCCGCCGCCTCGCGTCTTGAACATCCTCGAGAACAGCCCCTTGCCGCCGCCGCCCGGCGCGCCGCCCATGGGCTTCTCCGGGGAAAGGTCGAAGGCGGCCGGGTCCAGGCTGTCGAGCCGGTCGAGGTCGCGGCGCATGTCGTCGGCCGATTGGTAGCGGCTGTCGGGGTAACGGCGCATGGCATGGAGGACGACGGCCTCGAGGGCGGCGGGTGTTTCGGGGCGCACCTTGCGGATCGGCTTCGGGTCGCCCTGCAGATGGCCGGCCATGACCGCCATCCAGTCGTTGCCTGCGAAGGGGGTCCGGCCTGTCAACATTTCGTACATCATCACGCCTAGCGCGTAGATGTCGCTGCGAGCGTCGCCCCGCCCGCCCTGCACCTGCTCGGGACTCATGTACTCCGGGGTACCCAGCAGGCCCGTGAGGTGCTTGAACGTGAGCCGCCGCGCCCCGGCCAGCTGGGCGGTGCCGAAGTCGGCGATGACCAGGCGGTCGCCGGGGCCGATGAGGACGTTGCCCGGTTTCAGGTCCCGGTGCACGACGCCTTGGCCGTGGAGGTAGGCCAGCCCGTCGGCCAGTTGCCGGCCCCAGTCGACGACGATAGGGATGGAAAATGCCCCCCGCTGCTCATGCAGGCGGTGGCTGAGGGAATCGCCGTCCACGAAGGTGAGCACGAGGTAGGGCTCGGCTCGCGCCTCGCCATCATCGATCGCGCTCTGCACGGCGGGATGGTCGAGGCGCTTCGCCACCTCGGCTTCGCGCTTGTAGCGGTTGTAAGTGGCCGGGTCGGCGAACAGGTTGGGGTCGGGGATCTTCAGGACGACCGTGCGACCGTTGCGGAGGTCGGTGGCGCGGTAGGACTCGTTGTAGGCGCCCGCCCCGAGCAGTTCGGTGATCTCGTAGGTGTCCAGCCGTTCGCCGGGCGAGAAGCGGCTCATCTGACTATCCCCCTACCCCGCCGGAGGAATGAACGCCGGGTCGTGGCGGCGGGCACCGGCCGGTCGGTGGTTATCCGCACCACGAGGAGGGTGACGTTATCAGGGGTGTTTCGCGCCAAGGCCTGCTCGATCAGGGTGTCGGCCGCCGCGATGACGGTGGGAACAGCCGGGGTGCCAATGGCCTCGACCACGTCGGTGATGTCCCGGCGGCCGACCACGTCCCAGAGCCCGTCGCTGCAGAGCAGGAACGTGTCGCCCGCTTGGGTGGGCTGGCGGATGATGTCGACCGACACCCCCGGTTCACTGCCGACCGAGCGCGAGATCATGGAACGGGCCGGGTGATTGGCGGCCTGGTCGGGGGTGATGAGACCGGCGCGCAGCATCTCACCCACGCGGGAATGGTCGTTGGTGAGTTGTGTCGTGGTCGGGCCTCGGACGAGGTAGCAACGGCTGTCGCCGACGTGGCCGATGATCGCTTCGTTGCCGGCCAGGGTGAGGGCGGTGAACGTGGTCGCCATGCCGTGGTGGCGGTTGCTCAGGGCGGCATCGTAGACGGCCACGTTGGCGGCGCGGATGGCGGCGCGCACGGCCTGGTGGGGGGCGGCGGGGGTACCGGCCGTCCAGTGGGCGAGCGCCGTTTCGACTGCGGTGCGGCTGGCCACCTCGCCCGCGGCGTGGCCCCCGAGGCCGTCGGCGACGATGAAGAACGGGCCCCGGTCCCAGGCGTCGTCGGGGATGGTGGGGGCGAACACGCCCGCGAAGTCCTCGTTGTGGGGGCGCACGTCGCCTGGTTCGGAGCGCATGGCCCACGCCAGCTTGGCCAGGATTGCGTGGCCGGAGAGCTTCCCGTTTCCCGGGTCCGCAGGAGTGGGAGGCGACGGAGCCGCCCGGTCCGCCGCGGCCGGGGGGGCGATGGGTGTCGCGGGCTCCGCCGGGATCGCGGGTGCGTCCGGCTCGGGCGCCGCGGGCGCAGCCGGCTCGACAGGCGGCTCGACAGGTGCGACGGGCGCAGCCGGCTCGACAGGTGCGTCGGGACCGGCCTCGGAGTCCGGTTGGGGACCGGCCCGATCAGCGGTCCGGGACGCCTCGGCGAGGTCTCCCCCAGCTGCGATAACCGGGTCAGGGTCGCCTGAGTCACCGGGGTGTCCCGTGTTCACCGGCGCCTCCGAAGTCGGCGGCCGCTAACGTTAGTGTCCATGGCTACTCGCCAGCACAAGGGGGGCTCGAGCGGCCGGATCACACCGAAGGGTGGTGGTCCAGCAAAGGTGACCACCAATAGGGCGACGAACACAAGAGGGCCAGGCAGGGTGCGTCCGCCCGAACCGGAGACTCCGGTCACGATCGGGCGCCGGCCCTCGAGCCCGGGATTTCTGGTCTTGGTCGCGGTCATGTGGCTGGCGGTCGGCGTCATCTTGTTCCTGTCGCTGGCAACGGGCTGGCGGCTGATCCCCGCGATCGTGGCCTTCGGCATCGGGCTGCTGTTCCTGCGAGGCGCCGTTTCCACAGTGCTGCGTCGGGAGCGGCGAAGCTCGAAGTAAACGCGCCGGGGCCGGGGCCACTCCGCCCGGCCTCGTTGTTGCGCGTCCACGCCCGCAGCCGCATTGACCAGGGATCGGGAGTACAAACCGTCGTCCACACGACGGTTTGTACTCCGGCCCTGCCCGACCGCTCGCCCAATGAGCGACCGCCTCACGACCCCTGAGCGGCGGGAGTCGCAGCGGTTGTTCAGACGGTGCGTATCGACGGCGTTACACCGGGGTCGGCGCCTTTGGTGCTCGCACGGTTCGGTCTTCGTGAACCTTCCTGGCGTCATGCTTGTTCGGGTTCACCGCCACCCAGACAACACCGAGAACGATCCACAACGCCACGAGCCCGAGGGCCTTGTAGGTGTCTTTCGAGGTGGCGCCTCCCGCCGTGATCGCCAGATACACGACCCCGCACAACTCAGCCAGGTTCATGAGCGCCCCCAGCCCCGGAATCACCATGTGCTTGAGCAGATGCTTGTCGTGACGTTCCGCGAACGCGACCACGGCGACGATACAAGTCATCCCGTAAACCAGGAATGTACCGGTGTTCGAGGCGAGCGTGATCTGGGTGATGTTGTCGACGTTGTAGGGCGTGGCGCAGTACACACCGATCGCGGCCGATATCAGCGTAAGGACGAGGATCCCCCCATGGGGCGTCGCGAAGCGGCCATGGAGTAGCGACAGTAACCCTGGCATCTCCTTGTCCTTCGCCATCGCATAGGTGACGCGGACGCCGGTGTTCAGGCAAGCGAGCGTCGTTCCCAGCAACGCGATCAATACCGTTGCGGCAACAATGAGCGAAACCGCCGTCCCCGCGTGGAGCGTCGTGGCGGCGACGTTCTTCACCACGGTGCCGATGGGCGCCGGATCGAGCGCGGCACTGGAGAAGCCACCCAAGGGATTCGTGCCCGG
Source organism: Acidimicrobiaceae bacterium (assembly GCA_030838025.1). Classification (GTDB taxonomy): domain Bacteria; phylum Actinomycetota; class Acidimicrobiia; order Acidimicrobiales; family Palsa-688; genus JALYXV01. The sequence continues at coordinate 29,467 of JAUTXM010000392.1, read as the reverse complement.
TGGGAGCGTGATCGCAGCGTTGGCGGTGGTGGTCGTACTCGTCACAAAATTGGCCGCGAAATACTCGAAGAGGTAGCAAATCCCGCCTTGGATAATGAGCGAAAGCAGCACGCCCTTCTTGATGTCCTTCTCTGGCCGAAGCGCCTCTGAGCCAAGGGCCGTGACGGACTCGAACCCCACCAGCAAAAGGATCGCGATCGTGGACTGGTAAATGATGTGTATGAAGCTGTGGGGGATCACCACCTTGCCGGCGTTGGCGAAGGCATAGATCTCGTGGCCGTGGCCCAGCCGGTAGGCGATGAACAGGAAGCTCACGGCGACCAGGCATGTGATCTGGACGACGTTGATAATGATGGCCGTCATCGTCGAGCCACTGATGCCCCGGAAGGCGATGTAACCGCAGACCAAGGCCAGCGAGACGCAACCGATCGCCTGCGGTATATAGGTCAGCGTGTGATGGAATATTGCCGAATAGAGGTATCCGAAAAGGATCCCCATGAAGCCGACCATGATGGAGGGGTACAACCAGTAATAAAGATGGCTGATCCACCCCACGGTGAGCTTGGCGGTCCGGGCAAATGCCCGCATCTTCGGCCCTTCCCGATCAAGCAGAGCCGCCTCGGCAAAGTAATAGCTCGATCCCGCTCCGGCGTCGGGATAAATGCGGGCCAGCTCGCTGTAGCTGTATGCCGTCAGGAGTGCGAGGACGAGTGCAAAGAGAAGCCCGGTCCACATATCGGTGGCGGTGGTACCCCCCTTCTGCGACGCCTGTATCTGGAAGGTGGTCCACAGAAATGCGCCCGGCGCGATGAGCGCCATGGCGTTGACAGTGATTCCGGTCAGCGTGAGGCTGCGCCTCATCTCACCAGAGGGAACGTCTGACACCCGGATGCCTCCCCTGTTCTGTTGGGCGGTGAACTGCGAGGTTCCTGAGCACCCGTAGTTGGGACCACGGCCCGTGGTACCGGCGCCCTTTTCGGTTGTACCAGCGGCACCCTGCGGGCGTCGAGAAGACCGTAGGGACCGGAGATTTCACACTTGTGGCTGTTCTGTGAACAGTCCGTTACACGCGTGGGAGGACGCGGTGGCGCGTGGATCTACCAAGCACCTGCCAGCTCTGAGCCGAGCCCAGCCGAGCCCTGCTGAGTTCAGGCTTCGGCGACCGACCGGACCATGGCGCTGGGAAGACCCTCGAGGAGGTAGCCGCGAGACCGGACGGTACGAATCGCCAGGCCGAGCGGGTTGATGCGCCGTCGCAGGCGCAGCACGTGGACGTCGAGCGCGTTACGCCCGGGCGCGCCGTCAGGCCATCCGGCGCGGGCCAGGCCCTCACGACTGACGACGGCACCGAAGCGCTGAAGCAGGGCGTCGGTGAGACGGGCTTCGACTGGGGGCAGTGGCACCCAGATCCCGCCAAAGCGCAGCACACCGTCGTCATCGAGCGTCGGCGAGGCAGAGACGTGCTGCTCGGCCCGGGCAGCCAACGCCGAGCATCGTGACCGCACGTCGATCTCGGTGGCGGGAACGCGTATCCAATCCTCGAGGCAGTCCCCCGCCTGGGGTGGGACGGCATTGTCCTCGAGCAACAGGAGGCGGGGCATTTGGCGGAGAGCGAGCTGCGCCCTGCGCACCGCCTCCGCAGGCCATCGAACCAGGACGACATCCACGGCTCGGACGCTACGAGGGCAACGTTGCGCGAATGTTTCGGGTGGGTGAAGGTTCCGGTGTCCTTCCCGTCCAACCTCGTGGTTTCCGTCACACCAAACAACTAGTTTCGGCCTCATGGCAACCCAACAGGTGACTGGCCTGACCGAGTCGCCTCCGACCACGACGGCTTCGAGTGGCGACGGTCGTCGCCGCCCCGACCCACCTCGCCGATCACGAATCAAGCCCTCCACGTTCGGCCTGATGATCGCCGTAGGGCTAGCCGCCGTCACCGTGGCGCTCGCCATCGGCGCATCGGTCACGAGTTGGGAGGATCACTCTCGCGTCCAGCGGGTCGTGTTCTACAACATCCCCACTGCCCTCCAGGCGCTGTTCTACGCAGTGCTGCCGCTGTTGTTCATCGTGGCGGGCTGGTTCTTCTACCAGCGGATTCAGAACTGGGAACGGGGCCAGCCGGACCGACGAGCGACCACCTCGCGCACGATCAAGCGCCGGCTGCGCGACCTCCGGGCAGGCCTCTATATGCAGACGCTGCTGCGCGATCCCGCCGCCGGCGTCATGCACTCGCTGATCTACTTCCCCTTCCTGATCCTGTTCGCCGTGACGACGGTCGACGAGATCAACCACGTGATGCCGGGGAGTGCCAAGTTCCTGCACGGCACCACGTACCAGGCGTACGCCCTGGTCGCCAACATCGCCGGCATTCTGTTCCTCGTCGGCATCGTCTGGGCGATCGTCCGCCGCTACGTCATCCGGCCCTACCGGATCCGCATCAAGACCAGGCCCGAGGACGGGCTGATCCTCGGAACCTTCCTAGTGATCGGCGTCACCGGCTTCACGACGAGCGCCCTTCGGATCGAGCTCCAGGGTCGGCCGGCGTTCGAGAAGTGGCGCGTCCTGGGCTACCCGCTGGCGTCGCTCTTCGACGGCCTCAGCCACCAGCAGCTGGTAGCGGCCCACCAGTGGTCATGGGGGATCCACGTGCTGGCGTTCTTCACCCTGGTGCTGCTCGTTCCCACGACCAAGCTCCGCCACATGTTCACCTCCCCGCTCAACATGTACCTACGTGACCGCGAGCGGCCCAAGGGGGCCATGAGGCCCCTGCCCGATCTGACCGAGACGTCGCTCGAGAGCTTCGGAGCCAACGCCGTCGAGGACTTCACCTGGAAGCAGCTCCTTGACATCGACGCCTGCACCGTGTGCGGGCGCTGCACCTCGGTCTGCCCGGCCCACGCCACTGGCAAGCCGCTCGATCCGAGAGAGATCGTGCTCAAGATCGGCGACGTTATGGCCGCCACCCACCCAGGGGGCCCGGTCTCACCGGTCGTGGGGCGGGAGGCGGAGCTCACGGTGACCGCCGACTCGGTCTTCGAACGCATCACCCCCGATGAGATTTGGGCCTGCACCACCTGCAAGGCGTGCGACGAGATCTGCCCGGTCAACATCGAGATCCTCGACAAGATCCTCGACATGCGCCGCTACTTGTCGCTGATGGAGTCCAACTTCCCGAGCGAGCTCGGTACGGCCTACCGGGCCATGGAGAACCAGCAGAACCCGTGGGGTCTTCCCCCCAGGGAACGGGCCGCGTGGGCCAAGGGCCTTCCCGACGACGTGGCGCTTGTCGATCCGAGCGGGCCCTTCACCCACGAGTACCTGTACTGGGTCGGCTGCGCCGGCAGCTTCGACGACAAGAATAAGAAGGTAACCATCGCCACCGTGAAGCTCCTCCAGAAAGCCGGGGTCGACTTCGCGGTCCTCGGGCCGATGGAGAAGTGCACCGGCGACCCGGCCCGGCGGTCAGGAAACGAGTACCTCTTCCAAGTGCTGGCCAGGGAAAACGTCGCCAATTTGGAGCAGCTCGGGGTGAAGAAGGTGATCACCCAGTGCCCTCACTGCTTCAACACACTGAAAAACGAATACCCCCAGCTCGGCGGCAACTACGACGTGATCCACCACAGCCAGCTGCTCGAACGCCTCATCGAGACCAAGCGGCTGGACGTCTCCGAAGCCGTCCTCGAGGACCGGGTGGTGTACCACGACAGCTGCTACCTGGGACGGCACAACGACATCTACGGCGCCCCCCGGCGGGTCCTCGGCCAGTTGGCGGGGATCGAGATCGTCGAGGCACCCCGCAACGGGACCAAGGGGATGTGCTGCGGTGCCGGTGGCGCCCGCATGTGGATGGAGGAGTCGACGGGCACCAAGGTCAACACCGAACGGTCTCGCGAACTTCTCGCGACCGGTGCCGGTCGCATCGCCACCGCCTGCCCGTTCTGCTACATCATGATCGACGACGGCACCAAGGAGACCGGCCGAGACGACGTGCTCGTCCAGGACATCTCCCTCCATCTGCTCGACGCCCTCGAAGGCCGGGGTCGGCGGGCGACCGAGACGACGCAGGCAAACCCTGCGCCCGAGCCCGCGGCCGCGGCCGAGTAGCAGCCAGCGGGCAGTGAGCGACGCGCCCGGCGATCCGCTCGTCGACTGTCCGGTCGACGCGGACGTGCTGCGCGAGGCGGTCGAGTTGGTCCGCCGAGCGGGAGAGCTCAGCCTCAGTTGGTTCCGCACCGACCTTCGGGTGGAACAGAAAGGTGACGGCACACCGGTGACCGAGGCCGACCGGGCGGTCGAGCGCTTCCTCCGAGTGGAGATCGGTCGCGCCCACCCCGACGACGGGATTGTCGGCGAGGAGGAAGAGTCCCAGGCGTCGTCCAGCGGGCGGACCTGGATTCTCGATCCGATCGACGGCACCAAGGCGTTCACCCGCGGCGTTCCTCTCTACGCCAACCTGCTGGCCATCGAGGACGAGTACGGGAGCGCGGTGGGAGTGGTCAACATTCCTGCCCTTGGGCAGCTGCTGTGGGCCGGTCGGGGCCGGGGCTGCTTCCTGAACGGGGTCCCGGCCCGCGTCAGCGACCGTGACACCCTCGACGGGGCCTATTGCAGCAGTTCCGGCTATGAGTCCTGGAACGAAGCGTCGCTGCTGGCGGTCAAGCGGGCTGGAATGGTGCTGCGGACCTGGGGCGACGGGTACGGGTTCTTGCTGGTGGCCTCCGGCCGGGTGGACGCCATGGTGGACCCGGCGGCCGAGCGCTACGACCTCGCCCCCATGACGGTGATCCTGGCCGAGGCGGGAGGGAGGTTTACCGACCTCTCCGGCCGACCGACGAGCACAGGTGGCAGTGGTGTGGCGACCAACGGGCGAATCCACGATGCGGTCCTCGACTGCCTGTGCGCCGACGACCGACAGCCTGGACGGCTCGACCACGACGACTGACAGGCACGCCGGCTGACAGGCACGCCGGCTCCACCACGCCGGCTCGACCAACCGCCGGCTCGACCCAACCGCTGACTGGACGGCCGCTCAAGGCCCCGACGTCGGCGTGCTCGGTGTGCTCGGTGGCACCGCCGTGGTCGATCCCGGCGGTGGCACCAACGTCGTCGTGGAGACCCCCGGGAGGAGGGAGCTGGTGGTCGTGCCGTTGGGCGGGACCGTCGTCGAGAGGCCACTCGGGACTGTCGTTGTCGTCGCCTTGGGCGGCGTAACCGTCGTCCGGGGCGCCGGGATCGTCGGCGGAACGGTCACCACCGGCGCCGGCCCGTAAGGCACCAGCGTCTGCTTGGTCGGCGCCGGACGCACCCCTTCGTAGAGGATCCAGACGGCAATGAACGCCGCAATCAGCACGAGCGTCGACCGCCGCACCCGGACCTTGAACGGGAGCTTGATGTAGCGCGGCACGCGGGGCATGTCAGCTGTCCGCCCGGCGAACGTTGATCGCCGGCGGCCGGACGCCCGCATCTTGGAGGGCGAGGGCGGCCCGCAGTCGCAGTTCCCGACCCACCTCGAACTGCTTGCCCGGCAGGGTCCGGGCGATCAGGCGGAGTTGCAGGTAGCCAACCTCGAAGTTCTCTACGCCGGCCAGCACCGGTGCGCCCATCAGGAGTCCCTTCCACTCAGGGTCCTGGCCCATCGTCGCCGCCACTTCTCGGAGCACACTGACGGCCGTCTCGATGTCCTGGTCGGCGGGAACGGGGATGTCGACGACCACCCTCGACCACTCCTTCGAGAGATTGGTCACCTGGCGCAGCGCCCCGTTGGGAATGAACACCAACTCCCCCTGCACGGTGCGCAACCGGGTCACCCGCAGGGTGAGCTCCTCGACCGTGCCCGAGATGCCGCCCGCCTGGCCGGGCTGGGCCAGGCGGACCAGGTCGCCGACGCTGAACTGCCGCTCGGCGAACAAGAAGAAGCCCGACAGCAGGTCCTGCACGATCTGCTGGGCCCCGAAGCCGATCGCCGCGCCCGCCACCGTCGCCGGGGCGACCAAGCCCGAGAACGGGATCCCGGCCCGGTTGAGGACGAGCAGCCCGGCCAGGAAGTACAGCACCACTTCGCTGGCCCACTCCACCACCTGGGCGACGGTGCGGGATCGCTTGGCGTGCTCGGAGACGACTCCGCCCTTTTCGATCTGGTCCCGGACCTCGTCGTCGATGTGCTTGCGATACCGGGCCCCGACCCAGTGGATGAACCGACCGACGAGGGCGGCTCCAATGGCGATCATGACTATCTGCAGGCCGCTGCCCCGGACCCACCGGCTCAGATCCCGGAAGTCCATCCCGCCAGCTTGCCTCGCTCACGGCCATCGGGGCATATCAGCGCAAATGCAATCCCGGCGACCACCTCGCACGTAAGAAACATCGAAGGTCAACGAGAGAGGGAGTCGATCGATGCGCCTATCCCCCCGTCACCGCCGCACCCGGTTGGCGATCGGCGGCCTGGCCGGTGTCACAACGCTGGTCCTGGCCGCCTGCGGAAGTTCATCCTCCACCAAGGCGTCCTCGGCGACGTCGACGACGGGAGCGGCCCCCAAAGGCATCACGATCGCGGCGACCGACGTTCCTGGGGTGGGGACCGTGCTGGTCAATGGCGACGGGATGACTCTGTACCTCCTGAGCTCCGAGGCGGGGGGAAAATTGACCTGTACCGATGACAATGGGTGCACCAAGGTTTGGCCCGATACCGAGTTGCCCGCCGGCGTCACCTCGGCGACCGCCGGAAGCGGGGTCGACAGCTCGAAGCTGGGTACCGTCAAGGGCGCATCGGGCAGCCTCTACGTCACGTATGCCGGCTGGCCGCTGTACACCTTTTCCCACGACAGCGCATCCGGCCAGGCGCACGGCGAGGGCATCGTCAGCTTCGGCGGAACCTGGAAGACCCTGACCCCGGCAGGCACGCCGGTCGAGCCGACGGCCACCGGCTCGTCGACCACCACGGGCGCATCGACGACGACCGCCTACAAGTATTAGATCGGTGAGGTTCGATCCCCGGGTCCGCGGGAGCTGGGCAGGGGGGCCCGGCGGCGACGGAACTCCTTTGAGCCCTGGCGCGGCCGAGATCTGCAGGGTCAAGGTGGCGCCCGCGATTGTCGCTGAAATGGCGGAGCCGGGCCGCGGTCACAACCTCCGACTCGAGGTATCGGCGGTACCCGAGTCTAAGCTGGATGAGGCCTATGCGATCGAAGCGATCTGCGCGATGCCGGGGTCACCGTTGACGCCCGTCTCCCCCGCCAATAAGCGTGTCTCTGATTCCCCTTCCTCCTGGGACGTGGCAAAGCGGTCGTTACGTGGCGAAATGCCGGGGCCATATCGGACAAAACTCAATCACACCTTCCAGTCGATGATCCGAGACGCCCTCCGCCCGGGTATGACTGTCCTCGACATCGGTTCGGGTCGCCATCCATCGATTCCCCCCGCAGAACGCCCAGCCGACAGCTATTACATCGGGCTCGACGTGTCGGCTCGCGAGCTCGAGCTGGCGCCGCCGGGATCCTACGACGAGGTGGTCGTGGCCGATGTCACGTCACCCGCGGACTCGCTTCTAGGGCGGGTTGACTTGGCGATCAGCTTTCAGGTATTCGAACATGTGAGTTCACTGCAGCGCTCCTTCGACAACGTCCACGAGTTTCTGCGGCCCGGTGGGCGCCTAATCGCCCAGTTCTCGGGTCGTCGTACCCTGTTCGGGCTGGCCAACCGGTTCATCCCGCACTCCGCGGCCAAAGCAGTTCTTCGTGTCACACTTCGGAAACGGCCGGATCAGATCTTCCCGACCTACTACGACCGCTGCTGGTACGACGCAGTCGTGACCGATCTCAGCGGCTGGACGGAGCTTACGGTGACGCCTCTGCACCGGGGCGCTACCTACTTGGGCTTCTCCCGTCGCCTCCGGGCGGCCTATCTGCTGTACGAAGAGTGGGTTCGCCGGAGCGAGCGCCACAACCTGGCTGCGTATTACATCGTCGACGCGACCCGCTGAATTTGTTGAATACCAGGGGGAGAGCAGAGCGAGCGAGCGACGGGAATCGAACCCGCGTTCTCAGCTTGGGAAGCTGATGTTCTGCCGCTGAACTACGCTCGCGAAGCGCGAGCACCCTACCAAACGAGGCCGGGGGGGCCTTATTCCAAACATCAACCGGTTGACGCCGAAGGAGGGGCTCGACCAATGCGCCGCCTGAGTGTGAGCCATTGGCGCGTCCAGTGTCGCGCCGTCGTGTTCGCGGTGTTGTGCGCCGTCACGACGGGCACGCTCGCGGCTTCGTCTCTCTCCGCCGCTGTCGCAGCACCATCACTCCCGTCGGTTTCGTCGGTTTCGTCGGCGGTGCCGGCGACCGCGCCGACGACCGGCGCCGCCAACGTCCGTGACTTCGGAGCACTCGGCACCGGTACGGGAGACGACACCGCGGCGTTCGCGGCCGCCATGGCCGCGGCCAACCAAGCAGGACGCGTGCGGTATGCCAATGGGCCGAGTGGGGCGGCACAGGGTGTCGTCTACGTTCCCGCGGGCACATATCGCCTACTCAATCTGACCTTCCCGAACAACATGCGGATGGAGGTCGACGCCGCGGCGTTGTTGGAACAGGCTGGTGGCAGGGGCGCTACGTCTCCGCCGGGGTATTCCTCGCCTGGCCCGAGCCTCATCCTGTGGGACGGCCTGCCCGGTGCACCGCTCAGGAATGTCTCCCTCACAGGTGTCGGCAGTGCGACAGGCGGTGCGAAGTCCGTGGCCGACCCAGTGACTCCAGGATGGTCGATCGCCAACAGCTTCACTTTCAACCTCGACCCACAGGCCACCAATGCCAACAACCTGGTCGCCGGCGTCATGGCCATGAACGTCGACGGTTTTCTGATTACGAATGTGTTCTCGATACAGAACGATTTCCAACCGACCGTAAGCCCCACGACTAACGCCGGCTGGTGGCCGAGCTCCCGCAAGGCCGCACTCGAACTACGAGCACGTAGCGACTCCCCGGTGGACAAGTCCCAGTTCTATGACCCCCACAACGGCACAATTGCCAACTGGTACAACGTGCACAGCCCGAGGGGGTATGGGCCCAATCAGGTCAACTCGGCCCATAACATTTCTCTGAGCCATATCTTCACGCAAGGCGGCAGTGCGCTGCGGATCGAGACCGACAACTCCAACCAGGTGAAGTTCGGCTCCGAGGTCCGTTCCGTCCTCGCTGACGATGTGGCCGCGGTGAACTGCAACCGTGCCGTCGCGTTTGCCCCCCATTTTCAAACCAACATCGACGTGCACGTCTCCCACGTGCAGGCTTCATCCTGTTACCAGGGAGTCGTGGAGGCCATCGACGAGGGAATTCCCGCCGACAGACGCGGGAGCTTCATCAACAGCACGATCTCCAACGTGACCGTTCTTGGCGGCACCCATGCCCAGGACCCGAATCTCGACCAGAAGGGTCTTTGGAGCTCTGGAGCTTCGTTCCAGGCCTTCGGCCGGGAGAGCCAGGACAGCTGGGCCGTGACGTACTCGGCCAGCACCGTGAGCTGCAACGGCATGTTCCTATGGCCCTCCGATGCCCTGAAGACGACAGTCGGAGTGGTACAGCCGGCCTGTGCCGTGGCGATCGCGAACCCCAAGGTGCCCAGCGCTCCTCCGATGGGCATCGCCACGGTTCGCTTAGCCCAAGCGACCGTGTCCTTCTCTCCGGCACTCGATGACGGGGGGAGTCCCGTCACCGGCTATACCGTCACATCGAGCCCCGGAAGGATTGCGGTGACAGGGACCACAAGCCCGCTCGTCGTCCCTCATCTGCAGGCCGGGACCACGTACGTGTTCACCGTGCACGCGACCAACGCGGTCGGAAGTGGCGCCGAATCGTCGCCCTCGAACGCCGTGATCGCAACCGGCATACCGCCGCCAGATGCTCCGACCGGTTTGGTCGTCACTGTCGTCTCGAGCACGCGGGTTCAGCTCAACTGGAACAAGGCCGCCCGAGCCACGGGCTACCTCGTCTTGCGGGCCAACGCTGCCAGCGGGCCATTTTATCTCGTTGGTAGTCCCGCGAAACCGCGATTCGCCGACAGTGGCCTGACACCGAATACCACCTACTACTACCTCGTCCAAGCTTCGTCGGCGACCGGGAACTCGCCCGCGTGTGGCCCGGCGCCGGTGACGACAGCCCGATAGCCCACCGAGTCGTGACGTGCGCCACCGTCATTAGACTCCGAGGGGTAAATGGCAGCTTTATCCAAATGGACCTGTCTCAGGGCGATTTCAGGGCCTATACTTCGACTCGCACTTGTAAATAGTGTCACACTCAATGAATGAAACGAGGGGGATCGTGGTTAGAAGATTGGCTGTTTTCTTCGCTGTGAGCATTATGACCGTTGCGTTCGCGTCGGCGGTACCGGCCGGGGCGTTGGTTCCGAACCCGAATCAGTCACTCAACTGCAACTCATCGGTGAGCACAGGACAGGTCCACTGCACCGCCACCGACAACGGCGGGATCGCCCGGATCCGTGTGACCGACAAGCAGACCGGAGCGGTCGTGAAGGTGCTCCACTTCAGCTGCACCGCTCCGACGACTGACAGGGTGGGTTTCAGCTACCCCAGCAATAGCGACCCGACCCGTGTGCAGATCCTCGACTGCAAGGGCAACACGTCATCGTACAACGTTCCCGAACCCTCCTGACCTCGTAGCGGGAGATCGCTGACGACAGCACCTTCGGCCTTCGCCGGCTCGGAGTGACCGTCTCGTATTCTATCGTCCATGGTGACGGCAGACGGCCCACCCGAGCCGCGGCGGCCCCGCCGTATCGTGCTGGCCACCAATCACCTCATGGTCGGTGGCGCGGAAGCCCAGCTGGTGCGGCTCGCAACTCGGCTGGTGGCCCGAGGTGACGAGGTCGGTATCCTCTCGCTCCTACCCACGTGGGCCTACGCCGACGAGGTCGCGGCCCTCGGCATCCCAGTCGCCCATGCGCCGAATCGTTCCCGACTCCGGGCGCTGAGCTACATCGCGTTCGCCAACCGGGTCCTCCGGCAATGGCAGCCCGATATCGTGCTCAGCTTCCTGTACCAGGCCAACGTGGTGTCCCGGGTAGGGGGGCGCCTGGCGCGAGTGCCCGTGGTGGTTTCCTCCGTTCGCAGTGAACGCCTCGGTGGTCGCCATCGCGAACTGGTCCTGCGGGCGACCGACCGGCTGGCCACCCTCACCACGACCAACTCAGCCATCGTCGCCGAGAGCCTGATCCACCGCAGAATCGTCCCCCGTGGCCGCCTGCAGGTCGTTCCCAACGGGTTGGACCCCAGCATCTTTCGCCGCGCCGCGACCGAGCGCCACCGTGTCCGCGCCGACCTCGACGTCGGACCGTCGACATTCGTGTGGCTCACCGTTGCCCGGTTGGAACCACAGAAGGACCTCCCGACGTTGCTCAAGGCGTTCTCCCGCTACCGGCAAGAGCGGCGAGGCCGGCCAGACGCGGTCCTGTGGATCGCAGGTGGCGGGCGACTGCTCGCGGAACTTGACGCCCAAGCTTCGGACCTGGGGTTGGGTGCCGCGGTTCGATTCCTTGGCATCAGAAACGATGTCCCCGAGCTGCTGGCCGCTTGTGACGCCTTGGTGCAGTCATCGGCGTGGGAGGGTTTGCCCAACGTCGTGATGGAGGCCATGGCGGCCGGGCGGCCGGTTGTCGCCACCCGAGTCGGCGGTACCGCCGAACTGGTCGACGACGGACAAACCGGCCTGCTCGTCCAACCACAGGATCCGATCGCGCTGGCGAGCGGAATGGTACGGCTGGCGTCGCTCCCTCCGGAAGAACGGACGGCGTACGGCGAACGCGGGCGGGCGTTCGTCGCCCAGCGCCACACCTTCGACACCGTGGCCGCGGCGTGGCTGGCGCTGTTGGACCGCCTAGCGGGCACGATCGACGAGCCCGCTCAGGCTCGGGCGAGAACACCCATGGGCCCGACGGCCGCCCCGGGGGACAATGCACCCGTGCCGGGTAGATTACGATTGCCCGATGCTGTTAGGGGGGAAACGGCCGCATCCGAGTTCGACGGGCCCTGGGAACCTGGGAGTTAACGCCCTCATCAGATGAGCATCCGACTCCCGAATTTGTTGATCATTGGAGTGACCAAGGCCGGAACAACCTCGCTCTTCTCCTACTTGACGCAGCATCCGCAGATCTGCGGATCCACGCTGAAGGAGACCGAGTACTTCTCGCGCCTCGTCTACCCCGACGCCCACCTGGAGCCGATCTCGACCTACGAACGGTACTTCCGCCACTGCCGCGACGAACGGTATGTGCTCGAAGCGAGCCCGAACTACTGGTACGGCGGCCCGCGGTTGTTCGAGGCCACCGAAGCGTTGCTCGGCCGGCCGCGCTACGTCGTCAGCCTCCGCAATCCTGTTGACCGGTTCTGGTCCGACTTCACGTACATGAAGAGCAAGCTTCTCCTGGACAAAGACATGTCGGCGCAGACATTCCTGGACCGGTGCCTCGAACTTCGAAAGACGGGTGGAGACCTTAAAGAAGAGGGCCGCCGGTTCAGGACTCTCTCCACCGGGTTCTATATCGACTACCTTCCCGAATGGATCTCGGCGGTCGGATCCCGATCGAAAATTGTGTTCTTCGAGCATCTGACGACCGACCCTGCCGCGGTTGTCAGCGAGCTCCTTTCCTGGCTCGACTTGGACGCCGAACCCGCCGGGGGGTTCGATTTCTCCGAGCGCAACCCCACGATCAACCACCGGTCGGCAAAGCTGCAGCAGATCGCGAACTCATATGGCAACCGCGCCAGAGAGCGCTTAAAGCGGTACCCGAGGAGCAAGGAACTCGTCTCGGATATCTACTACCGCATTAACTCAGCCGGCGCCCGCAGTGAGCTGCTCGATACTGAAATCCGTCTTCAGCTCGACGACCTGTATCGCGACGCAAACAAGCAGCTACGGGATGAGTTGACGATCAACGGGTATGACCGGTTACCCACCTGGCTGGCGGACGCCTGAGTGCCAATGCGAATTGGAATGTTCACCGAGTTATACCCGCCGAGCGTGGGTGGCGTCGAAGCCCGCTTCGCCGAGCTGGCGGCGGCGCTCGTGAAGGCGGGCCACGAGGTCGACGTCTACTGCATCGGCCATCAGCGGGCCATGGTCTCCTATGCGCTGGAAGGAGGCATCGGGGTCCACCGGCAGCCGATCATCGTTGACTACCGGCGATCGATCGTACCCGGCATGCCCCGAAACGTGGCCGCCATCTTGCGCTACGGATGGGACGTCCGCCAGGCGCTGCGCCACCGGGAGTTCGACCTCCACATCTTCGGTCAATGGCCGTTCAGCCATGTGCTCTTCGCTCCTCGGCGAGCACGTCGTCGAGGCCTGATCGACTGGTGTGAGGTCAGAGGCGGGCCGGTCTACGGTCGCTTCGAGCGTTGGTTTCCCCGGCTGACGGCGTTGAACATGGGAGTCAGTACGGCCGTGGCCGAGCAGATCGAGTCGGCGTCGGGACGCCCGGTGTTCTCCCTTTCGAGTGGTGTCACTATCTCCAACTACTTGAGTGCGCCCGAGCGTGAGAGGCAGGGGATCCTGTATGTGGGGCGCCTGTTTCCCCACAAGCGGGTACCACTCCTCGTCGCCGCCTTTGGGGTGCTCCGCGCCCGCGGGTATCGGGGCCGGCTCACGATCGCCGGCGACGGTCCGGCGCGAACGGAGATCGATGCCGCTCGCTCGCAATTGCCTCCGACGGACGGCGCCGCCGTGGACATCACCGGTCACATTGATGATCGGGCCAAGATCTCCCTGCTGGGCCACGCCGCGGTCCTCGTCTTGCCCAGCCAACGGGAGGGGTTCCCTCTAGCCGTCGCCGAGGCCATGGCCTCCGGATTGCCAGTGGTTACGACCTCCGATCCTGGCAATGGCACGCGCAACGTTGTTGAGCAATTCGGGATCGGCGTCGTTGCCGATCCGACCGTGGAGGCGCTGGCGACTGCCGTCGACGAGGTTCTGGGCTCGTGGTCCCACTACTCCGCCAATGCTCTGGCCGCGGCACCAGAGCTCGACTGGGACCACATTGTCGTCGCCTTCGGGAAAATACTCGTGGAAAACGGCTGGACCACCTGATGCGCCACCTTCAGCATGCCTTGGTGCTCGGCGGAGCGGGGTTCTTGGGAACCTGGCTCGTCGCGGAACTCCATGAGGCGGGACTCACGACAACGGTCGTCGATGATCTGTCAGGTGGACACCCGTCGCCCCAAGACTCGGCTGACCTGATCGTCGCCGACGTCCGCACATTGGACCTTGCTTCGTTGATGTCCTCCCGTAGTATTGATGTGGTATTCCACCTCGCCACCGCGGCCTACGTCCCACCGTCGGTGGAGGATCCTGTCACCGACCTCCAGAAAAACGTGGCGACTACGATTTCGGTGTTCGAGGCGGCGCGTCGCTGTTCCCCCCCACCGCTGGTTGTGTTGGCGTCATCAGCCGCGGTATACGGCGAGGCGGTCCTCCTTCCAATGAACGAGGACCATCCCTTAAATCCCATTTCGCCGTATGGTGTCTCCAAGCTGGCTGCCGAGCATTATCTCGCGTTTTATTCCCGTGTCCATTCGGTGCGCGCGATTGCCATTCGCATGTTCTCGCTCTATGGCCCCGGTCAGCGCAAACAGGTCGTGTACGACCTCATCTCCAAGGCGCTGTCCGGAGAAAACCCGTTGACCGTTCTCGGCTCCCCTGAGGCAACCCGGGACTTCGTGTACGTGGCTGATGCGGCGCGCGGGTTCGTCCACCTGGCCCAGTACGCCCCGGCCGAAGGTGAGGTCTACAATCTTGCGGCCGGACGTCCGGTCGGAGTCGCCGAACTGGCGTCGGCCGTGGTCGACGCCTTGGGCACCGACATTCCAATCGTGTTCCCCGGTCCCGCCCGGCCCGGTGATCCCCTTCATTGGCATGGAGACGCAACCGCGGCCGAGTCGCTGGGCGTCCGGTTCGACACACCGCTCGAACAGGGCCTCCGGGCAACCGCCGAGTGGGTACGAGCCGAACGAGCACGTTGAGCCCGCCCGTCGGGTGGCCCAATGGGGCCGGTGAGCCCGCGTGAAGGTGCTGTATATCCTGGGAACCCAACGGGGCGGGACGACCATCGTCGGCCGCGTCTTGGGCCTCGTCCCAGGGGCGGTGTACGCCGGGGAGGTACGCCGCCTCTGGGAATTCGGCGTCGGCCCCGACCGGACGTGCGGCTGCGGTGAACTTCTCGTCGACTGCCCCGTCTGGTCGGTTGTCCTACGTCGCGTCCGGGCCGCGGGAATCGACCCGGCATCCGTCTCGGCGTGGCAGGAAGAAGTCGTCCCAGTCGAGGGCTCGTGGCGTACCAGTCGGGCGATGCGAAGACCGCACGATGGGCACCTCTCGTTCACCGGGTACGCCGGAGCTATGGCTGCGACCTACCACGGTCTGGCCGAGGCATATGGGGTCGACGTGGTCATCGACAACTCGAAGCTTCCCGCAGACGGCGCCTTCTTGGCCCACGTAACGGGCGTCGAGGCATCGTACGTGCACGTCGTGCGAGACGCTCGAGGCGTTGTGGCATCCCAACTGCGGCGACGGTCGCCGTCGTCACCCGCGAGGAGGAGCCTCGACGCCACCATGCTGGCGGCCAGTTGGGTCATGCGGCACACCCGATCCGAGCAGTTCGATCCCGAGCACCTGCTGCGTGTGCGTTATGAGGACTTCGTCGCAGACCCGAGTGCCACCATGGCTGGGGTCTGTCGCCTGCTGGGCCTACCGCAGGTGGAGTTGGCCTCAGGCCCGTTCCAGCTTCCGGCCGTCCACACGCCGCGCGGACCGAATCCTGCGCTCACGACGATGCTGATCGAGGACATGAGCTGGAAAAATGAGCTCAGCCGGTTCGAGCGAGGACTGATCGGCACCCTGACTGCGCCGTGGCTGGTACGTCATGGTTATTTGAAAAGGAACCGATAAATACCTCGGATCCGCGACTTGCCGCCTCGCCGAGCGCCGACGCGGGTGTTGAGCGAGTAGCGGTACCTAACGAGGAGGGGGGCGGTGACAAGCGTCACCAGCCGGCGCTGACCATTGGGCATCCGCTTCTTCCATTCCTCGTCCAACTTCACAACTGGGATCTCGGTCGCAAACCGGATTGGATTTCCGGAGATATCATGCCGAAAGGGGGTCTCGCTATCCGCCATACCGGGGCTGGAAGATCCACCGGCCCACTCGACGATCTCGGCAACATGTCGGGCCGGCTCGGACGTAAAATCCTCGTATTTGACCCGCAAGTATGGGTCATGCTGGTGTCTTATCGCCTCGAAGAGAAGGTTGCACCCAGTCCAGACAAGGGCTGAGCGAAGCGGACTCCTCCGTCTCATATATTCGACCTGCCAGTGGATCTCTGGCCGGACCTTGGCTCGAGTCCATGAATAGGCGACCGCCCGACTGTCTCGCACCAAATGCACGACGGATACGTCCAGGCCGGCCACACTTCGTAGGAGAAACGCGTAGGAAGGATCCTTCGAAGAGTCGACTACGGCTTCGGCACCCGTTACCTCGGCGATGGTTGTGTACAGCCGAAGCAAGAACTCGGCATGCTGATCCAGACGCTTTCGGAAACCGGGGGGCCGAGCTCCAGGTGGCGCCACCAGTAGGGCGGCATAACGGATGCGGTCGAGCCGGCGGCTTCCCGCCAAGAGTTCTTCGCACTGGGCCGTGTCGAATCCTCCGAGCAATCGGGTGAAAACTTCGGTCCAGAACGCGCACTCCCGGAACGGCGTTCCACACCCGCAGAGGTGATTCGCGAGCACACCGCGTTCAAGGGCGTAGCGCAGTTCGCCCACCGCCGCGAATCCCGCATGCCGACCCACCAGCTGGGCCAGGATGGTACTTCCGCTGCGGCCGTTGCCCCCGATGTATACGACCGCGGGGCGTGGCATCCTCCGAGCGTAGGCCAGCCGCTGGGTCAGACTGGAGGTCAGGCCGTCGGAGGCCAGGCGTTAGGCGATAACAGAACGATCACAATCGCAAGTAAACATTGCTCCATGGGCAGAGTTCCCCGCTGGACCCTCGCGGCTATCGCAGCAATCACGGCCGTCATTGTGATCGCCCTGGTCGCGACGAGAGGCGGCGGAGGACGGCATCAGAGCGCCCCACCGGCCACCACCACCCCGCCTCCAGGCGGATCGATCCGACCTCAACCCGCTCCGGCGAAGCTGGACGCCATGGGCACAACGATCACGCCGGACGCGGTGGCGACCAGCGTGCGGTCGACGGGTGCCGTCGGCGACGGCACGGGCGATGACACGGCGGCATTCGCGGCCGCCATGGACTCGGCGCTGGCCGGCTCGCACCGCTTCGCGGCCGGTCCCTCGGGGCAACCGCAGGCGGTCGTGTATGTTCCGCCGGGCACCTACCGGCTTTACCGTCTGACCTTCAAGAGCGACGTCCGCCTCGAGGTCGACGCGGGCGCAGTGCTCGAACAAGCGGGCGGCATTGAGGCGGCCCGCAACAAGTCGGACGCGCCCTTCTTGATCATCTGGGATGGAACGAGCGCCACGGCGCCGTTGCGAAACGTGTCCGTCGTGGGGGTGGGCACGCACACTGGCGGGGTCAAGGACCTGGCCAGCCCCGTCGAGCCCGGATGGAACATCGACAATTCCTTCACCCTGAACCTCGATCCGAAGACCACGAACGCCAACCAAAAGATCGGGGCGATTCAGCTCCTCTATGTCGACGGCTTCCTCATTCAGAATGTCTTTTCGATCCAGAACGCGACCTTGCCCGATCCGGCCGCGGTCAAGGCCAGTGGGGGATCCTACCCTTGGCCGACAACCGACAAGGCGGCCATTCTTCTTCGACCGCGCAACGACTCGCCTCCGAACGGACCTTTTGCCGACCCCCACAATGGCAGCATCCTCCACCAGTACAACATCAATGGTTCGTACGGCTATGGACCCAACCAGATCACGAGTGGCCACAACATTCGGGTCTCCCAGGTTTACTCCAGCGGTGGTACGGCATTGCGGCTCGAGACCGACGCCACCAAGAAGAAGAGCTTTGGCGGCGAGGTCCGGGGACTTACGGCCGACACGATCATGGGAGTCAACTGCAACCGCGCCGTGTCATTTGCACCTCACGGGCAGAAGAACTACGACGTCCATGTGACTCAGGTGGTCGCCCGAAGCTGCCACCAAGGGGTGATCGAATCGGCCGACGAGAGCTTGGGGGCGGCCGCGCGGGGCGGGTTCTGGGACAGCACGATGAACTCGGTTGCCGTGGTTGGGGGCCTCCAGGCCCAAGATCCAGTACAGCTCGGAGGATCGGCGGGCGCATGGAAGATCGGGGCGTCGGTACAGAGTTTCGCTCGGGACGCCAAGGCGACGTGGGACGTGGTCTTCAGCAATCTGTCCTGCCAAGGCCCGTTCCCGTCGCCGGCCAATCCGATCATGATCGGTGCGACTCGACAAGTTCCGACCTGCCAGTAGGCACCCAACGTGGGCGCTTCGGTCACGCTGAGGCAACCTCGATCGGTGTCTTCGCGGCCGGCTCGGACACGGGCGGCGCCGGGACGTCCGAGGAGTTCCTGGTGCGACACGCTGCCACCTCCGCGACGAGGAGGAAGGCCAGGAACCAGGTGACCTTGAGGTGCTCCCACGTCAAGGTGTTGGCGCCCAGTAGCCACGCCACGCCGATCGCCAACCACGTCTGGCGCAGGCGTCGGGGCAGCACCTGGGGCAGCTGCACCCATGCCGAAGCGAGCGCCAACATGAACAGCGCCAGCCCGACGATCCCCATGTCGGCCAGCACTCCGAGAAAGGAGTTGTGCGCTACCCGGGAGATCCCGGTGATGAGGACCGCCTGGTCCCGGAAGGCGTTGGCGCCCACCCCCAGTAACGGGTGTTGGGAGAAGGTATTGAAGGCAAGCCGCCAGTACGTCGTTCGCTGGTCGAGTCCTGTCTGGGCCGCCGTCTGGATGGTGCCGATGCGACCCAACTGTCGGGTGGTCACGGTCTTGATGACCACCACGATGGCCACCAGCACCACAGACACCAGCCCGGCCACCCGAAGGGGGGTGAGCGTACGGCGATCGATGATGGTGATCACGCCGGCCACGCCGAGCACGATGACCGCGGTCCGAGAGACGGTCAGAAACACCGCCAATACCCCGAGCAGCATGAATGCGACGTACATCAACCTGGCCCTGCGGTCTCTCGCGGCAAGGAACAGGTGGTACGCCATCACAATGCCGATCACGACGTACACGCCGAAGCTGTTGGGATCGCCTACGGCGAAGCGGGCGACCCCGTGGGTGTGCGGCTTTCGGGTGATGACGGTATAGAGGCAACCGAGACCCGCGCCCGCGACATAGCCGCGCATGAGCCACCGGCACTTCTCCGTCGTTCCAAGCTGCTGCCACATGATCCATGCCATGCCGAGCAGTTGGAGATACGTGAACGTCCGGCTCAACGTGTTCGAGGGAACGGTCGTCCACAGATTGGAGAGCACGACCCAGACCACGAAGGCACCGAGGAAGAAAAAGGTGCGTTCCATGCGCCGGGGTGGCAATGCCGCGATCAGGGCGACAACGATGAGGGCGGAAGACAGAAGTCCGGCCGCCCGGGGAGCAGACCCGAGGGGGCCGAGATGCTGGATTCCCTCGAGGGGCACCGTCGCGGCGAAGATGACCAAGGCCCAAAATGAGAGCCGCACAGTGAGTGGTTCGGGGTGGCCCGCCACCAACCCAAAGACCCGACGGCTACCGTCGGGGACCGGCTCCGTCATCCCGCGTATCTTAGTCGACGGGCCTTGAGCGGTCGTTGGCAGGCTAGATCGGGTTGACTACCGTGAGCCCAATGGCGACATGTGCCCTGGGCGGCGTCCGCACTGCAACGGTCGCGGCTGCGGGCCGGAGCGGTGGTTGATCCGTCGTCCCGCGGGAGCGCATTACGCATCCCGGCCGAGACCCGGCGCCCACGCCAGCAGCCCCGCTGACGTACCCGCTGAAGTACCGGCTGTCGAGTCCCAACGGCCGGCGGTCGGGTCCAACGGCAGCGGCCCCGCGCCCGCGCCGTCGAACCTCGTCGGTGTCGGGCGGCATTCGCTGTCGCGCCAGGCGGGAACGGCCTTCACGATCCAGACCGCCGGCGTGGGGGCGCGGTACTTCGGCTTGGCGCTGGCAGCCCGGTGGATGGGCGCCACGGCCTTCGGGGCGTACGCCTATGCGCTCAACTTGGCGCAGCTCATCGCCAACCCCTGCGATCTGGGCGGTACCTCGAGCGGGCTGCGCTTCGTCCCTCAGTACGAAACCGAGGAGCGCTACGGGCTGCTCCGCGGCGTCGTGCGGTCCCTGCAGCTGGTCCCACTGGTCGTCGGAACGGTCGTGGCCGGAGTGAGCATCGCCGTCATCGCCGTGGCCGGGAGCGGCGTGGTCTCGTTCGCAACCTCGGCGATCGCGATGGCGACGATTCCGTTGCTCATCTTGTCCGACGTCCAGACCGCCGTCACTCGTGGGTTTCACAACATCGTCGGGGCCTTCGGACCGCCGATGCTGCTCCAACCAATACTCGTCACCGCCGCGGTCGGCATCGGCTTTGTCGGCTATGGCCAGCTGACGGCCGAGCAGGCGTCATGGCTCACGGCCGTGGCAACCGCGGTCGTGGTTCTCATCCAGACTGGGATCGTCTGGCGCATCGCCCGGAAACGGATCCCCCGGGATCCCCGGATCTATGCACCGAGGAAGTGGGCTCGGGTCTCGTTGCCGATGCTGTTGACGAACACCTTGCAGTTGGTGAGCCAGCGGCTGGACGTGGTGATGGTCGGCGTCTTCCTTGGGGCCCGGTCGGCAGGCATCTATGCCGTGGCATTTCGCACCGCGGGGCTCTCGTCGTCGTTGCAGTTCGCCATGAACTCCACGGTGGCCCCGCGGATCTCGGCTTTCCACTACGGCAATCGCCGCGATGAGTTGCAATGGACCGTCGCCCGGGCGGTGCGCTGGATCTTCTTCCCTTCGTTGGCCATCACGATCGGGCTGGCTCTGTTCGGGCGTACCGTCCTGTCTCTCTTCGGTCACCCGTTCATCGCCGGCTGGAGCGCACTCGTCGTCTATTCGCTCGGACAGCTCGGCAGCGTCAGCGCCGGGCCGGTCGGGTTGTTGTTGAATCTGACCGGTCACCATCGAAAGATCACGGTGGTCACCGCGGTGTGTGCCGGAATCACCCTGGCCGGTTACCTGACACTGATCCCCGCTCTCGGAATGGTCGGGGCGGCGGCGGCCAACTCCGTCGGCGTGATCATCAAGAACGTGTGGCTCAGGATGATCGTGCGGCGACGCCTCGGGTATCGGATATCGGTCTTTCACACACCGAGGCCGTCGGCGTGAAAGTCGCGATGGTTCTACCCAGCCTGGCCGGCGGGGGCGCCCAGCGAGTCTTCCTCGATGTCGCCAGCGGCTTGTTGTCTCGCGGCGTGACGGTGGACATTGTCGCGGCCCACGGCGACGGTCCGTTGCGTTCCGACGTACCGGACGGAGCCCGGCTGATCGCGCTCGACGTCTCGCGGGTTGCCTTGATGCTCCCTCCGCTCGTCCGCTATCTCCGGCGAGCGCGGCCCGATGTCGTCCTGTCCTGTCTCAACCACACCAATCTGGTCAGCATCGCCGCCGGACGACTGACTCGGCCCCGGACGCCTGTCGTCATCACACACCACAACCACCTGTCGACCTCGGCGCGACACAAGGTGGCCCGGCGCGACCGGGGCATGCCGGTATTACTCCATTTCGCCTTGCCCCTCGCGGATCGGGTGGTCGCCGTGTCCCGCGGCGTCGCCGACGATCTGGCATCCACCACCGGTTATCCGAGGAGCCGAATCGAGGTGGTGTACAACCCGGTGATCTTCGACAACCTCCTGGCCGCCAGTCATGAGACGCTGGAACATCCTTGGTTGCTTCAGAAGGAAGCGCCCGTCGTGCTTGCGATCGGGCGTCTCGTCGAGCAGAAGGACTTCGAGACGCTCATCCGGGCGATCGCCTTGATGCCCGAGTGCCGGCTGATCATTCTCGGTGAAGGAGAACGTCGCCCCATGCTGGAGCGACTGGTGACCGAGCTGAAACTCGCGGATCGGGTGGATCTTCCCGGCTTCGTGTCCAATCCGTTTCCCTACTTCCGGGCCGCGGACACGCTCGCCCTGTCTTCTCGTTGGGAGGGCCTGCCGACGGTCCTCATCGAGGCGCTGCCCTTTGACCTGTCGATCGTCGCCACCGACTGCCACTCCGGGCCCCGGGAGATCCTCGAGGACGGCCGCTGGGGTCGGCTCGTTCCCGTCGGCGACGTCGCTGCGCTCGCCGGCGCCTTGACCGACGCCGTGACCGAGCGAGCCCAACCGCGCTCGGAAGCCTGCGCTCGGTACGACTTGGCCGAAGTGACCGAGCGCTACCTCGATCTCCTTTCTGCGAACGGTTGACGGGCCGGAAAAGTCAGAAACCGCTCAGGAGCATTTCCTGCGGCGCCGATCCGGAGTTCGTGAATCACCTCGGACCCCTCGCCCGCCGGCTGTCCTGCCTGCGATGTCACGTTTCGCCCCGGATGCCCAGGATCCGCCACTTGTTGCCCAAACTCATCGCATTGGTGGCGTTCTGCGCCCTCGCACTGTCGACCACCGAGGCGCGGCCCGGATGGGCCGCCCCGCAGATGCGTTCCGTGCTGGCCATCGCAGGGGCGACGCCGGGGGCGGTCGACGTACGATCCTACGGTGCCCTCGGTGATGGAACAGGCGACGACACCGCCGCCTTCCTCCGCGCCGAAGACGCGGCCGTGGCCTCGTCGGTGCGGTACCTGTCCGGTCCAAGTGGCGCCCCCCAAGCCGTCGTCTACGTACCTCCGGGCACCTACCGCCTCATCCGGCTGACCTTTCGCTCCAATCTCCGCATCGAGGTGGACGCCGCCGCGGTGCTGGAACAGGCGGGCGGCCGCTATGTCGACACCTCGAGCATGGTGGCGGCCCTCATCGTCTGGGACGGCCCCGGCGGTTCCCCGCTGTCCAACGTCACCTTGACGGGGGTCGGAAGTTCAACCGGTGGGTTGAAGTCCCTGGCGGACCCCGTGTTCCCGGGCTGGTCGTTGAGCTCGGACTTCACGTTCAATCTGGATCCAGGGGACACCGCGGGCAGCGTTCTGGAGGCGGGGGTGCAGGCGCTCAACGTCACGGACTTCCTTATTCAGAACGTCTTCTCGATCCAAAATGCCACCCAGCCGGCCAGCCTACCTACGACCCAAGACGGCTGGTGGCCGCAAACCCAACGGGCGGCATTGGGCCTCCGGGAACGATTCGACACCCCGGCGAACGGATCTGCCTTCTACGACCCGCACAACGGAACAGTGAGCAACTGGTACAACATCGGGGGCCCCAAGGGATACGGCCCGAACCAGGTGAACGCCGCCCACAATGTGCACTTTCAGCACATCTTCAGTCAGGGTGGGACCGCGATGCGCTTCGAAACCGATGCCTCCCAGGGCAAGACCTTCGCGTCCGAAATCCGAGGTGTCAGCGCCGACGACATCGCAGGATTGAACTGCAACCGAGCCGTCTCATTCTCGCCGCACGCCCAGATGAACTATGACGTCGCGGTGACGCACGTGCAGGCGGTGAGCTGCGCCGCGGGCGTCGTGGAGTCGATCGACGGAACCAACAAGCTGCCACCGGGCGCATTCATCAACTCAACCATCGCCAACGTATCGGTCCGCGCCGGCAACGCCGCGCAGAACAGCAGCCCCGCCGGCCCTGGTCTGTGGACGGTGGGCGTTTCCCAACAGGCGTTTGCCAAGGACAAATCGCGCCAAGCGACCTGGTCGGTTCTCTATACGACCGGCACGTTCAGCTGCCAGGGAACTTTTCAGTCATCCTCGAACCTGATCCTGACGCTCAACGGGCTTGTCCGGCCCGTCTGTGTGCCCTGACTGCGTCTCCTCGCTCCCTGACTGCGTCTCCTCGCTCCCTGACTGCTTTTCCTCACTCCCTGACTGCTTCTCCTCATTCACCGAGGGGTGATCGGCCGTCACCAGGCTGGGGCTGAGGGCGGGCTTCGAGGGAGGACTCGACGTGGGACGCTTCACATGCTTGCGCTTCCTCATCGGGCCGAGGTTTGCCGGATAGTCGTAGTAGCCGCCGTAGGTGTTCTCATGGTGAGCGCCGACAAGGACCGCCCCCTGAAGCGGAGCGTCGAATTGACGCAGGAGTTGATTTGCTTGGCGGAGCGCCGCCGTTCGGGTTCGTCCGGCTCGCACCACCAGCAGGACTCCGCTGACCGATCGAGAAAGCGTGAGCGCGTCGGCGACTGGAAGCGTCGGTGGGCCGTCGACGATGACAAAGCGGTAGCGGGACTTCAGCTCCGAGAGGATTTCGGTCGTGCCGGACTTGAGAAGAAGTTCAGCCGGGTTGGTCGTTCGCGGACCCGCGGGCAGCACGTCCACCGCGCCACCGGGAACATTCACGGTACGAACTGCCTCCCGAAGGGAACACGTTTTGGTCACGACCGAGCTGAATCCCCGTTCGTTGGAGATCTGGAAGAGCTCGTGGATGTTGGAATGGCGCAGATCGCAATCCACAACGACGACCTTCTCGCCCGCCTGAGCCAGGCTGACCGCCAGGTTCGCGGCAGTCGTCGTCTTGCCCTCACTCGCACGAGCGCTGGTAATCAGCAGCACCATGGCATCTTCAGGCAGCTGCGAGAAGCGGAGTGCGGCTCGCATCGTCCGGTACGACTCGGCCAAGCGGCCGTCAGCGGAAGATATGAGGTCGAGGCTTGGCGATCGCGTGCGCCGGAACCGGGAGTGGTTCGGCGGAACTGCGGTAACGAAGGGCATTTCCGGCGCCGCGGCCCCCAAATCGCCCGTCGTGGTCACCCGTTCACGCAGTCGGGTACGCAACACCACCAGTCCGAGTCCGACCAGCAATCCGGCGAGGGCCGCGATCGCGGCATCTCGCAGCGGGAGGGGCGAGGCAGGTGTCTTGGGCAGCGCTGCAGGCTGGACGATGTCGATGTCTGCCTGGCGGTTGCTACTGGAGACATCGGCTTGGGCGGCCTGGTTGATCAAGTCGGCATATTTGGAGGCCAGGGCGTCGCGCTGGCTGCTCAGGTTGCGAAGCTGGTCCGACTCCGGGACAACGATCGGTCGTCCGCCCTGCAACACCACATGGCTGGCATCGGTCGGCTGTAGATCCGAAATCTGTTTGTCGAGTCCCGCGATCTGGGTCTGCAGATCCTTGGCCTGACTCCGGAAGGTGGCTGCTTGGCTCCCGAAGCGGGCCGCGAGCGCCGCCCGCTGCCGGTCCACATACACCTGGGCATAGGTGCCCGCCCCGGACTGAGCCAGCTTCGGGTTTCCACTGGACACCGAGATGGTGACGGCGTCGGCGGTGGTCACGCCGGACACGGCGGTCGAGGTGATCTGCGCCGCCGCCTTACCCATCCGATGCTTGAACTCGGCCACGACTTCCGGGGACTGCGCGTACAGGACCTGGATGTCGACTTCGCGAATCGGGTCGACGTGAACGCCGCCCGACGACACGGTCGGATCCGAGGGATCGAATACCCGCACCAGCGAACTCGCTTGGTAGACCTTCGGCTGGCCGTTGGACCAGTAATACACGGCGCCTGCCAGGACCGCGATCGTCAGCACCACCAACCACGCGTTCGCCCACAAGATGCGCAGGTAGCGTCCGATGTCGATCGTTTGTGTTTCTGCCGCGTCCACGCCTCAGTCCCTTCCTTCTGCGACGGTGGGGCGAACGCACGGAGCCGCCCGAGCAGCATAACCCCGACCGCGTTTGCGTCCAGGCGGCAAGGACCTGCTTGGACGGGCGGTCAAACCGGCCAACCGGTCAACCGGTCAACCGGTCTCAAGCTTGTGGTCATCGACGGACCGCATGATGACCGCTCTTGGGGAGGACGCGCCGGCGGCCGGCGGGGCATGGGCGACGATGTCTCCGCCGCCCGCCTTGCGGATGACCCCGCCGATGACGAGGGCCGTCACCGTCGAGACTACGAACCAGAGAACGATGACAAGGAGAATCATAAGGTACACCATGGGTTTCCATCGCCAGAGGTGGCGTTCAGCGCCCAGGGCGGCGGGGCCTGCAGCGTGGACATGGGGCCAGCATGCAGAATCCAACATGTGATGACGGTTTGAGACGGCCCGCAACCGGCGACGGCACCCGACTGACGCGAGAGGACTGCAAATGACGTGGGTCGTGACAGGAGCAGCTGGCTTCGTCGGCTCCCATCTGGTGCACCGATTGGTGCGCCAGGGCATTGAGACGGTGGGCATCGACAACCTGAACGGGTACTACTCCCCCGCGTTCAAACGAGACCGGCTGGCCGACCTCGACGACAACGCGGCGTTCCGCTTTCACCAGCTCGACCTGTGTGACCTCGAGGCGACGGTAAACCTGTGCTCGAGCGTGCGACCCGACGTGATTGTCCACCTCGCCGCCCAACCGGGCATCCGCCACGCGCTGGCTCACCCGGCGCCCTATGTGCATGACAACCTCGTCGGGTTCTTGTCGGTATTGGAGTCGGCCCGGGCGATCGACCTGCCTCACCTGCTGTACGCCTCGTCGAGCAGCGTGTACGGATCGACTAGCCGGTTGCCCTTCAGCGTCCACGATCCGGCCGACCATCCCGTCTCGCTGTACGCCGCGACCAAGCGGGCCAACGAGTTGATGGCCCACAGTTACAGCGACCTCTTTGGGATCCCCACCACCGGGCTGCGCTTCTTCACGGTGTACGGACCATGGGGCCGCCCCGACATGGCCTACTTTCTCTTCGCCCAAGCCATCCTCGACGGAACACCGATCACGGTGAACGGCGACGGCTCGGCGCTACGGGATCTCACGTATGTCGATGACATCGTCGAAGGTATCGTCCGGATCGCGGCGATACCGCCGTTGCCCGACGCGACCTGGTCCCCGAGCGACCCCGATCCGGCAACCAGTCGGGCTCCGTGGCGCCTGTACAACATCGGCCATGGGGAGAATCTCACGGTCAATCATCTGATCGAGGTGCTCGAGCAGTTGTTACGCAAGACCGCGGTGCGCCGACGCGGTCCCGAGATACCCGGTGACGTCCCCGTCACCCACGCGGACGTGGCTGATCTCGCCGCGATGATCGACTTTCGGCCTCAGTGGACGGCCGAGGATGGCTTGGCGGCGTTCGTCAAGTGGCTGCTGGCCTACCGGGCGGCGGGGCGGAATGTCGAATTATGACCGAATGAATATCATCTGAGCGGACCCGACCTCAGGCTGGCTAGAGTACCAGGGCACGGCAAGGGCTCACCTAGGGCAGCGAAGGTATGCCCAGTCGACCAATGGAGATGCGGTCCTGATGGGTGCGATGGGATCTGAGGGCGGAGAGGCCTTGTTACCAGGGTCGATGGGGAGGGTGTTCGATTTGGTGCCGCCGCGTTCGGTTCGCAGCCAGCCGCGAGGTGGCCCGGCGACGACCGACAGCGTCCCCTCCCTCGATGCGTTGGACGAGGTGCCGTTCCATCCCGGCGTCGTTCGCCTGGCGCCTGGCATGGAGCTGGCTCTGACCCTGCCGGCCATTCGCTACCGGGTAAAGCGCGCCATCGACATCGTGCTGAGCGCCCTCGCCATCGTCATCATGTTTCCTGTCCTCCTGGCGGTCGCACTGGCGATCAAAATGACGTCGGACGGGCCAGTGTTCTTCCGCCAACCGCGGGTCGGGCGACACGGCGAGTTCTTCGAGGTCTTGAAGTTCCGGACCATGCAAGTCGGGTCCGTCGGGTGGTTGGAACGCGACCGTGATCTGGCTCTTCTGTACGAGGCCAACCACTTCAAATTGCCAGCCACCATGGACCCACGGATCACGCCGTTCGGTCGAGTGCTGCGCCGGGCCAGCGTGGACGAGCTCCCTCAGCTGTTCAACGTCTTCATGGGCCACATGAGCATGGTCGGACCGCGTCCCGTGGTTCCCGACGAGTTGCTCCGGTACGAGGCCCTCACCCCCGCGTATCTGGCGGTACGACCCGGGATCACCGGCGCCTGGCAGGTCGGGGGTCGCAGCCATGTCGGGTACCCCGAGCGGGCCGTGATCGACTTCACCTACGTCATGCGCTGGAGCCTGCTGCGAGACCTCGGCATCCTCTTGCGCACGATCCCGGCCGTGCTCAGCCGGCGAGGCGCTTACTGAGACCGGATTCCCCGCCCACGAAGGGGCTTCGGCGCCGAGCGGCCCGATCCCTTTTTCGCCTGCGGTCCGCCCCGCCCCTCGTCTCGCGACGGTGGCCCGGGGCGCCACCAGACTGGGTCGGGGTGGGAGTCCAGCGGGCCGGCACCTCCTGGTGGCACGCAATGATCGAGGCCCACCCGGGAGTTCACGCCCTCGGGTGGACGTCGAAGGAACTGCACTACTTCGACCGCTTCGGTCACGAGCCGTTCGGATCGGGCGACATCGACCGCTACCACCAGCACTTCCGGCGCCCGCCGGGCCGGCAGTGCGGCGAGTGGACGCCGCGGTACATGTACGACGAGTGGACGCCGAAGCTGCTCCGCGAGGCGGCACCCCAGGCCCGGCTTCTGGTCATGCTCCGTGACCCGTTGGCGCGCTTCGAGTCGGGCCTCAGCCACGACATTGGCCGGGGCGACAGCCGGGACCAGACATGGAAGGATGCGTTTCGGCGCGGCCTCTATCACCGCCAGCTGGAGCGGCTGCTTCAGTACTTCCCGAGAGAGCAGGTCCTGGTGCTCCAGTTCGAGCGCTGCACCGACCAGCCCCGACTGATGCTCGACCGCACGTTCGCGTTTCTCGGGCTGGGAGCCGACAGACCCGTCTCCCGCCCGATCGCGGGCACCGTCAACGCGCTCCGACGCCCGGCCGTCACCTTGTCAGCGTCGGAGCGGGCCGGACTCCGCCGGGACTATCAGGATGACGTCCGGCGGCTGATCACGGACTTCCCGGAACTCGAGATCGAACGGTGGCCCAACTTCCGCGACCTGGGGTGACCTGAGGCCACCGCCTGAGCCGGCTGCATCAGCGGACTCACCCGGTGCTCATTCGAGGTGGTTGGGGCTCAATCCAGCGTGAGAGGTCGCGTTGAATGAGCCCTTCGAGACGTCGGATGTCGCCCGCGTAGAGGGCGCGCAGCCTGGTTGCTACCGCGGTCGGCAAGGGGTCGGCCGGCCGTTGGGTTCGCTCCCAGAGCCATCGCGCGGGGCGCAGCAGCGACCCGGGGACGGCTCGGGTGATTGCCCGTCGCGCCTGGTGGCGAGGTAACGCATGTTGGAGGACCTGACTCTTGGGGGCGCTCCCCCGGTTGAGCACGGACGCGGTGTCGAACTGGTACGTCTGGTTGACGCCGAGGTAGGACAGGACATCGGCCAGCGTGGCCTCGGGGTCGGCTCGGAGGTCGTCGAGCAACCAGACCCGCAGCCGGTCCAGCCCGAACTCCTTCTGGAGTTCCGCGATTCGATCGGCATAAAAG
>JAUTXM010000388.1 GCA_030838025.1 Acidimicrobiaceae bacterium | reverse complement strand
CCAGTCGGGTCCGGGTCCGGGTCCGGGTCCGGGTCCGGGTCCGGGTCCGGGTCCGGGTCCGGGTCCGGGTCCGGGTCCGGGTCCGGGTCCGGGTCCGGCGATGCGACCCGACTAGAAGTCGGGATCGTCGAACAAACCGCCAGGAGCCGACAGCCCTGACGACCCGCTGGTACTGATCCCCTCGCCAGCGTCGGAGCTGGTGGCCGGGCGCAGATCGATGATCCCGGAGCGGTTGAGCCGAAGCCGGGACAACCCGGAACCGGAGCCGAACGAGGTCGTTCCGTTCATGTGCAGCTCCGCCAGCTCCGACGCCGTCAAGCTTTCGCGATCAGCCAGCGTGGTCGCGATGAGGCGCAGGCTGCGTTCGTTGTCGGCCAGGATGGTTCGAGCGGCCTGCTCGGCGCCCGACACCAGGGTGCGAACCTCGCTCCCTCCGGCGCTGCCTTCCAAATAGGGCATCTTCTTGTCACTTTCGCCGCCCGCGAGCTCGAAGCGGCCCGTCATGGCCCACTTCTCGACCATCCGCCGGGCCAAGGCGGCGGCGTGCTGTAGGTCGTCTTCCGCCCGGGTGCTGGGTTCGCCGAAGGTGTGAATCTCCGCCGCCCGGCCGCCCAGCAGCACGATCAGCTGGGCCATCAACTCCCGTTTGGTGAGCGTCTCGCGGTCCTCGGCGGTCGACCACGGGGATCGATCGAAGGCGCCTTTGCGGCTGACGATCGAAACGCGCGACGGCGGCCGCATGCCCCGAAGGAGCAGGGTAAGCAGGGCGTGACCCGCTTCGTGAGTGGCTCGCAGGTGACGTTCGTCGTCGCGGATCAGCCGCTCGCTGCCTGTCCCCGCCACCACCCGGGCGACGGCTTCCCACACGTTCTCGGGTTCGATCCACTCCTGATGGCGGCGAGCCGCCAGCAACGCCCCCTCATTGACGATGTTGGCCAGCTCGGCACCGTTGAGCCCTGAGGTGTCGGCCGCCACCTCGGCCCAGTTGACCATGGGCGACACCGGTCGGCGGTCGGCATGCAGGCGCAGGATCTGCTCGCGCCCGTGGCGGTCGGGCCGCTCCACCGAGATGCGGCGGTCGAAACGGCCCGGTCGCAGCAACGCCGAGTCGATCAGCTCGGGGCGGTTGGTGGCGCCGATCAGCAGCACGCCCGTCGTGCCGCCGAAGCCGTCCAGTTCGACCAGCAGCTGATTGAGTGTGTGGTCGAACTCGCGGCCGCCGGAGTTGTTGTTGTCCCGGCTGCGCCCGATGGCATCCAACTCGTCGAGGAACACGATCGAAGGCGCTGCCTTGCGGGCCTCGTCGAACAGTTGGCGGACCCGGGCAGCACCGAGGCCGACCATTTGCTCCACGAAGCTGGCGGCCGACACGCTGTAGAACGGCACGCCCGTCTCGCCCGCCAGCGCCCGCGCCAGGAGCGTCTTGCCGCAGCCGGGGGGGCCGTACAGAAGGATTCCCCGGGGCAGCTGGGCGCCGACCGCCTCGAATCGGGCCGGATCGGACAGGTATTCCCGCACTTCACTCAACTCGGTGATGGCCTCATCCAGGCCAGCCAGGTCAGTGAAACGGGTGGTTTCGTGCGCAGCGGCGACCGGAACAGGGCCGATGGGGGCCACGCCGCCGGCCGCTTGGCCGCCTTGCGCCCGGAACGTCTCACGCGCCGGCTGCGCCGCGGGGGATGCGGCTCGGCCGGATCGCCCGGACGGACTGCCTCCGTCGCCGTCTCGCTGCTGGCGCTTCTGTTCCTTCGCCTTCAGGCGACCGGGGGCGGTCAGGTAGATCGCCAGGACTGCGACGCCGATGACGGCGACGACCGAAGCATAAAGCTCCGGGCTGCTCCAGATATGCATGATGGGGAAGACCTCAGGCAGGGGCGGCGGGCGCGACCGGCGAAAGACTACAGGATGACACCGACCGCGTTCCAGCGTGACGTCGTCGTGACCGTCGTCGTGACCGTCGTCGTGACCTCGTCGTGTCCCTGTCATGCCACGCCGCGATGACCTAGTGCAGGCCGACAGGGCGAAGGCGGTCGCCGCGGTGGCCCGGGTACCATCGACGGGACCGAGTTAGGGAGATCATTGATGGCCAGCCAACGGCGAGCGCCGACCAAGCGACCACCGCGACCAGCCGCCAAGAAGCCACCCCCTCCGGGTGGCTCGGAGGGCATGGACGCGGTCGAAGCCGCACAGGCCAGAGGAAAGTCCCCGGCGTCGCCGGCGTCGCCGGGACGCGCCCCAGCCAGCGGAACGAGGGCGGCCTCGACGCCCGCGACCGGGATCGGGACCACGGATAAGTCGACCGACAGCGCCAAAGCCCCAGCCAAGGCACCGGCGAAGTCAGGCGCATCCTCAGGCTCTTCGGGCTCGACGGCCACCAAGCCCAAGCCCAAGTCCCCCGGCCCCTCGGGACCGTCGGGGCCGAACTACCGGCCGCCGACCGGGGCGACTCGCAGTTCCGCCCGGCGACCCCCTCCTCCTCCGCCACGGCGCAAGAAGAACTGGATGACCAAGAAGACGATTGGCGCGATCGTGGCGTTGGCCCTCGTCGGCACGTTGGTCGTGTTCTTCTCCCTGGCTGTCAATGGCAGCACCACCAACACCAATGTCAGCACGGCACTGTCGGGCCCCGAGCAGGTCGAGGTCCCGAAGGGCCCGACCCTGGCCGCGGTCGCCACTGCCAACTACCCGAACGCGATCGACGGGATCAAGTGCGAGGTCAACGAGCAACTCGTCTATCACATCCATAGCCATCTGACGATCTTCGTCAATGGCCAGTCCCGCCAGATCCCGTACGGCATCGGGATGGCGCCGCCACTGCAGTACAACACCAGCAACGGGACCTACGTGAACGGCGGCCAGTGCTTCTACTGGCTGCACACTCACGCTGCCGACGGGGTGATCCACATCGAGTCGCCGACCCAGACGGCGTACACCCTGGGCCAGTTCTTCGACATGTGGGGGCAAGCGCTCAAGGCCGGTCAGGTCGGACCCGCCCTCGGCCCACTGAAGATGTATGTGGACGGAAAGCCCTACACCGGCGACCCCCGCACCATCACCCTGGGCGCCCACAGCCAGATCCAGCTGGACGTCGGGTCGCCCGCCCCTGGGCCGACGACCATCACCTTCCCGTCCAGCATGTAGCCAACGGGCGCCCCCGCCCGCCTACCCAGCCAGGATCGCCCGCGCCACCAGGTCGGTTCCGAACGCCGTGAGAATGGCGAGGTACAACAAGCCCGTTGCGGCCATGACGGCGGAGTAATAGCGCTCCTTCAGCGCCGCCCGGGTGACCAGGCACAGCACGATCGTGGTGATCACGCAGGCGATCCAGAACCATCCGAGAAGCCCGCCGTAGCTGTCACTGATCTGACCGTCGAGAACCTGGATCATGCCCGTCGGCCACAACAGGACGGCAACCTCGAACGGCCAGACCCAGGCGACCAACCGCACCAGTTCGTTGAGCAGACCGCGGCCCAGTCCGGGCTGCACCAGATACCAGTGTCCGAGGAGCATGGCGTCGGTGATGCCCCCCAGGAAGGCCGCCCCCACCACCGTGCGGGCGATCGCCAGCCCGTGCGGGCCGCCATCGGCCACGGCTGCCGCGATGAGGCCCACGACGCCGATCGCGGGCGCCACCAGATCGAGCCACGGGGGGAACTCGGGACGGCTGCGGTCGACGACCTTTGTCGCTCGATCGATACCCGTCATCGCCGCCACCCGACCGCTTCGCCGTTCCTGCTTCTCACGTTCGCCCGAGACTCCGGCCTTGCGCCGGATCACCGAGACGATCAACGCCACCCCGGCGGCGACCGCGATCCCGACGGCACAGGCATCGCGCCACCCGTCGGGCTGTACCGCACGGCCCGCAGCCAGGGCGCCAAGCGCCATCACCAGGTAGACGCCGCGGAGCAACCACCCATACCCGATCCCGATCTGGCGTCGCCGGGTCGTGACCCACAGAAAGAACAGGCCTCCCACCGACCATTGCAACAACACGGTGGCGGCGTCGAGACGGATCATGACGCTCCCCACCAAACCAAACGAGGCACCGGAGAGCGAATCAGCAGAAATCTCAAGGCCGGCGACGTGTCCACCGATGCGTCAGTGCCCGACCGATTGCAGGTGTTTCCAGGGCGGAGGGGGCAGTGAGACGTCATGGAGTTGTGCAGCGAGTGCCAGCTGGAAATGAGCGACTGCCGCTGCCCGCCCGCGACTGCATCGCTTATGGGGATGCTGCGCGATTTTCGTGACGCCAACGAGGCAGGACCGACCGCCATGCCGGACCCGGATCGATAACGGCGGCAGCCCCCGGGCCGCACACGACGGGCCCCAGGCGCCCAGACCCGCACGCCCCCGGCACACCCGCACACCCGCACACCCGCACCCGACGGCCCGCGCACCGAAGGCCCCAGACCCACAGGCCCACAGACCCGCACACGACGGCCCGCGCACCGCAGGCCCTAAGGCGCCCAGGACCCCGCAGACCCGCAGACCTACGCCGGAAGGCGCACCTACAGTCGGCCGCCCCCGTCGCCTGCCTGGGCCAGTCCCCGCCGCCGTAGCACCGTTCGTTCGAGGCGCCCGAACACCAGGGCGTCCATGAGCAGGCCGACGATCAGGATGACCAGCATGGCGGCCATCAGGCCCGCGTTGTCGTTCTGGCTGGACGCGTTGTCGAGGGTGCGGCCCAGCGACGGCCGGTGCGCGATCTGGGCGATGAGCTCACCTGCCATCAGCGAACGCCAGGCGAACGCCCACGCCTGCTTCATCCCGGCCACGAAACCGGGCAACGCCGCGGGCAGCACCACGTGGCGGTACTTGGCGTACCCGCTCGCCCCGAGCGCCCGGCCGGCGCGAAGTAGCAGCGGGGGGATGTTGTCGATGCCGGAGATGACACCGTTGGCGATCGACGGGATGGCGCCGATCAGCAACACGAACAGGATGGCCCGCTCGCTGGTCTGAAACAGCACCACTGCTAGCGGCACCCACGCCACCGACGGCATGGTCTGGAAACCAGTGATCAGCGAACCAAGCGCCGCCCGCAGGATCCGGCTCCGCGCCACCGCCAAGCCGAGCCCCGTCCCGATGACCATCGACAGGGCATACCCGGTCAACGCCCGGCGTAGCGTGACGCTGGTCGCCTTCAGCAGGTGCCCGCTGATCGGGTTGCCACCCATGAGGTTGTGGAACAGGGTCGGCAGGACCTTGGCCGGGCCGGGCAACAGGTACGTCGGTTTCCAACCGCTCCACACCACCAGCTGCCAGATGCCAAGTCCGAGGGCGACCGCAGCCAACTTGGGCCAGGCCGACTGCCACACCTCGCCCAGACGCTTCGGAGCTGACGGGAGAGCGATGTCCAGCTCGTCCAGCCCTGCCAGTTCCCCGGTCAACTGGTCGTCGGCCTCGGGGGGCGGCGACGGAGAACTCGATTCAGTGACGGCCATGGCGCGCCACCTCCTCGCGGAGCTGGTCGACGATCGTGGACGCGGCCGCGGCCACCTCGGGCGACTCGATACGCCGGGGGCGAGGCGCCGTGATCTCGAACTCGGCCGCCACCCGGCCGGGCCGGCTGGTCAGCAGCACCACCCGGTCGCCCAGGCGGACGGCCTCGCGGACGTTGTGGGTCACGAACAGCACGGTGACCCCGGTCTCGCGCCACACCCGCTCGAGCTCGTCGTGCAACAGGTCGCGGGTAATGGCGTCGAGGGCACCAAACGGCTCGTCCATCAACAGCACCCGGGCGTCCTGGGCCAAGGCTCGGGCCAGGGCGACGCGCTGGCGCATGCCACCGCTCAACTCATGGGGCCGCTTGTCGGCGAACGATCCGAGGTGCACCAGCTCCAACAGCTCCGCGACGCGCGCCCGGCGGACCACCCGCCCCACCCCTTGCAGCTGCATCGCCAGCTCGACGTTGCGCGCCACCGTCAACCAGGGAAACAAGGCGGCGTCCTGGAACATCATGGCCACCTGGCCGCCGGGCCGCTCGACGCGGCCATACGACGCCCGATCGAGGCCCGCGACCAGGTTCAGCAAGGTGCTCTTGCCGCAACCCGACGCTCCGACCAGGCAGACGAACGCGCCCTCGGTCACCCGCAGCGAAACCCGGTCCAAGGCGGCCACGGCGGCTCCCGCGTGCCCGTACACCTTCGAGACTGCGTCGATCACGATCGCCGGCCGGGGGGCGGCAGGTGGCGCTACTCCGGTACGCAGGTCGATCGCCGCCCCAAGCTGATCGGTAATGGTCATGTACTCGAAACCTCCGTCTGGCCCTTGCCCTTCAGGACCTGGTTGAGCAATGTGAGGTCGAAGATCCCGTCGAGCTTGGGCGCCGTGAGGAGGCCCACCGCGACAGCATCCGCCGCTTCCTTCTTCAGCGAGGTGGCCAGCGGGTCGGCCGTGAAGGTCAGGTTGGACCACGCGGCCGACAGCGCCGAGGGGGCCAGCGCCGAACCGAGCGACGTCAGCTGCTGGTTGGCGGCCGTCTGCGCCTGGGTGGCATTCGACCCGATGACCTGGATCGTGTCGACCACTCCCGTGAGGAATCGCTTGACGGTGGCCGGATGAGCCTGCAGGAAGTCGGTCCGTACCAGGACGTTGGTCGTGACGAACCGGCCGCCCGGCCAGAGCGTCTTCTCGTCCACCAGCAGGTGACCGCCGGCCGCCACCAGCAGGCTCATGAACGGTTCGGGCACCCAGGCGCCGTCGATGCTGCCTGCCTTGAAGGTCGAGACCGTGTGGCTGTTGGACTGGGGCTTGATGCGGCCGTCGCCGCCCCCCTCCAGGTCCGTCTTGAGGCCCTGGGTCTTCAGGTAGGCCCGTAGGGCCACGTCCTGGGTGTTGCCCAGTTGGGGCGTGGCGATGGTCTTGCCCTTGAGGTCGGCCGGACTGGTGATCGACGCCTTGGTGACCAGTCCCGCTCCACCCGAGGCGGCCCCTGAGATGATCTTGACGGCACCGTTGGACTGGGCGAAGGCGGCGATCGAGGGGCTGGGCCCGATGAAGGCGATGTCGATCGCCTTGCTCAACAACGCCTGGGTCTCGGCCGGCCCGGCGTTGAACGTCTGGCTCACGTCAAGCTTGTCGGGGGCCAAGTCCCGGGCGAAGATGCCGTTCTGCACGCCCACCAGCGCCACGCCGTGGGTGATGTTGGGAAAATACCCGACCTTGACGGTGACGGGCACGGAGGTGGTGGACACGGCCTTGGTGCTCGACGAGCTGCACGCGGCGCCGAGAACGCCGGCAACAACAAGGACGCTTAGCCCGGCGAGACCACGGCGATGCCGCCCATTGCCGCCTTTTCCTACCGGATTGTTAGACATTGATTGCGGACGATACCGGTCACCTATTGCGACGTCAAGGCCGATTTGGGGTCTGGGCGAGCGTCAGACGGTTGACATCACGTGCACACGGCTTTACGAAGTGTCGCCCCCAGGGGACCGCTACGGCTTTAGAACGCCGACGAAGGTGCCCCAGTTGGCGGTCGGCCAGCGGGGGCTATTGGGGATGTCCTCGCCCGCGATCCACAGGTGCCCGGCCTCGTCGGTGACTGCGTACGAGTAGTCGCCCCAGCGGCAGGGTGGTCCGAAGCCCTGCGACACGTAGCAGGTGAACCCGTCTTCGGGCAGCGCGCCGGGCCGGGCCACGCGGACCGGGCCAGAAGGACCGCCGGCCCCGAACTCGATGTAGCCGAAGCTCGGGTAGTACTGGGGTCCGGTGAAGCTGAGGGCGATGACGCCTTGGCCGGCGGGGTTCACAGTAACGAAGGGGTACATCAGGCTGGTGCCGTCGCCGGCGGCGACATAGCCCTGGTTGGCCACCGTCCCCGCGACCTGGCCGCTGGAGAACGTCGGGTTGACCACGAACCACGCCACGCCAGTCCGGTCGACGGTGCCACCGGCGCCCACGCCCGTGCTGATGGCGCTGAAAAGATGCCCGTTCACGTATGTCGGCGCCTGCATGCGATCGTCATCGGCGTTGATGGTTGGCAGCGGTTCATGGGCAGCCTGGCCGAGCGGCCGCGGTCCGGCCTTCTGGCGGACGGGCGTGCCGGCCGGCGGCCCCCCGGCGTACGGTTCGGTCTGAAGGACGTCAGCGGTCAGCTTCAGCTTCGGAGTCGCCGCGTCCAGCGAGTCGGTATTGGAAAGGGCCCATAGTGCGATGCGGTGGTCGCCCTTGTTGACATTCACGTCGAACGAGCTGAGAAAGTACTCGATGTTGTGGGCGTATGCGCCTCCGGGGGGAGTGCTGGCGGGCTGCACCGATGCGATTCCGGCCGGGATTCCGTCGACGGGTGGGAAGTGCAGGCCGAGATTTCCCGCCTCGAAGTGAACGAAGCGCGGTACCGGCGTGAGCGGCCCTGCTGCGGCGAGCGCCCGCTTGGACAGCGCATAAATCTGGGCGCCGTTGAAGAACGTCCCGAATGGGTGAAGTGAGTATTCGTTGGTGCTGAAGTAGAACCCGGTGGCATCGGCGCCGATGACTGGCTGGTCGCCGAAGCACGGGCAGTTCGGGTGTGCGGGGGTCCCATTGATCCCGTCGTCGGTGGCGTCGACACTAAACAGCGCCCATCCCCCCGCGGCATTATTGGACTGACTGACCGCGATCAGGGTGGCGGAATGGTTCCCGAGCGCGCCCGTGAAGGGATCTCGGTCGATCTCAAGCACGGTGAGGTAGAAGCGCTGGGTCTGAACATCGAAATAGCAGCGAGGGTCGCTGAGAAAAGGACCGAACGTCGGTGGGTTGTGCTGACGGTTGACGCCGGGTGCTAGGCCGAAGAAGTCCGAGAGCGCCGTGACGGGCACCTCCACGACGAAACCATTCGCGGCATACACGGCCAGCGCCACGTTGACCACCTCGATTACCTGACCGCTGCCGACGCACAGGCCCTGATCCGGTGGTTCGAGGCTCTGCTGGTTGCCGTTGCTGGCGAGGCGCTGGTCCAGGTGGGAGATGGCGTCAACGCCCGTCTCACCGGGGTGCTTGTTGCTGATCGACGTGTTGGCGGGGTCGGGGACGACGCCAACGATGCCGCCGGTAGCGGGCTTGGGAATTTCGACACCTGAGCTGAGTTCGGCTGGCCCCAGGTTCGAAGTCCCGGCCGCTCGATGAGCCGCCGCCGTCTGTCCCAGATTCGTGACACCGAGGGCTCGGACCGAACCCACCGTCTGGACTGGGACGTCGGACTGCTGAGCGGCCACCGCCGAGGCCGCGTGGGCCACCGCCGGTGTGGTCCACAGAACCAACGCGACTATGACTGGCCCGGGGAGGACTCGCCGTCCAAGGGCACTAGCTCCGCGAGAACACCGTCGAATGTTCATTGTTCCCCCTGTGAGACGCCGCCCTCGCAGTTCTAGCCAAAAGGGGCCAGCCGGGCAAGGATCCTTCAGGAAGATTCATGAATGGCGATTTCGCTAGAGCAGGCCGATGACCGCGGCGCCGTCGACGTTTATCGCGGTGCTCGACAAGAAGTTCGCGGGCTGGGAGCACATGAAGGCCACGATCCTGCCGAAATCGGCCGGGTCGCCCATGTGGGCTGGGTCGCCACCCAGTTGCTTCATGCGATCGGTGGCGTGGTGCCCCGGGCATGCCAGGTTGAGGGTGATCCCCTCCGCGAAGAGATCCTGGGCGGCGGTCTTGGCCCACGCCCACAAGCCGGTGCGCGCCAGGTTGGAGAGCGAGAGCCCGGCGATGGGCTGCTTGATCGAGAACGACGTGATTAGGCAGATGCGACCCCAGCCGGCCCGGCGCATCCACGGCACCGCCTCACGGACCAGGCGGACCGACGTCGTGAGGTTGGCGTTGACCGCCACTGCGATCTGTTCGTCGGTGAGGTCGAGCGCCCTCGCCGGAGGCGGCCCTCCGGCGTTGGCCACGAGGATGTCCAACCCGCCGAAACGCTCGGCCGTCTCGGCGACCAACCGGGCCGGAGTTCCAGGCGCCGTGACGTCGGCGACCACGGCATGGACGTCGGCACCCAGCGCCTGTAACTCCGCCTCGGTGGAGCGCAGGGCATGCTCGCCCCGGGCGCAGATGGCGAGCCGGGCGCCCTCGGCCGCCAGGGCCAGGGCGCTGGCCCGGCCGAGGCCCTTGGACCCGGCCGTGACCAGGGCGACCTTCCCCGAGATTCCGAGATCCATCGGCTAGGCCTCCACGACGGCGAGCGCGTGATCCACCCGGTTCAGGGATCGTGGCCCCTCGTCGGACGCCACCACGATGTCCTCGATGCGGGCGCCGAAGCGGCCCGGCAGGTAGATACCGGGCTCGACCGAGAAGGCGTGCCCGGGAAGCAATGGTTGGCCGTTGCCCCCGACGATGTAGGGATCCTCGTGTTCTTCGAGGCCGATCCCGTGCCCGGTGCGGTGGATGAAGAACTCGCCGTAGCCGCCGCCGGTGATGATGTCGCGCGCCACCCGGTCGACCTGTTCGCACGGCGTGCCGACCGCGGCCGCCGCGACCGCCGCCGCCTGCGCTTCTTGGAGCACGCCGTACAACGCCTGGAACTCTTCGGGCGGGTCGCCGGTGAACGCCGTCCGGGTGATGTCGGAGCAGTAGCCGTCCATCGTGCCGCCGAAATCGCACACGACCGCCTCCCCGGGGCCGATGACCCGGGCGGTGGCGTCGTGGTGGGGGCTGGCCGAGTTGGGCCCGCTGCCCACGATGGCGAAGTTGACCCGCTGATGGCCCTCGGCCACGAGCCGCCGGCCAATGTCGTCGGACACCTCGGCCTCGGTACGGCCAACGAGGGCGATGTCACCACGCACCAGTGCCGTCGCCACCCGGTCGGCGGCCGAGGAGGCCGCCGCCAGGGCGGCCACTTCGCCCGCATCCTTGACGGCGCGCAGCGGCCCGGTCACCGTCGACGCAGCCCGCCAGGCAGCATCGGGCATCGTTGCCTGGAGTTGCAGGAGGAAGGTTGCCCACGCCCGATCGGAGATGGCCAACTCCCGTCGGGCCCCGACGAGGCGGGCGACGAGTTCCACCGGGTCTTCGTGTTCGTCCCACGCCACCACGGCGAATGCGTCCCGGTCCTCCTCGACGCGGGGCGCCTCCAGCCGGGCGATGACCAACGTGGCGTCGCCGTCGGCCGGCAGGACCAGCATGGTCAACCGCTCGAGCGGCATGGCGGTATACCCCGTCAGCCAGGGCAGATCGGCGCCGAGCGAGAGCAGCAGACAGTCGACACCGGCCGTAGACATGGCGGAACGCACCCGGTCCAGCCGTTCCAGCCGGGACGAAGTCACGAAAACGACCCCACGGACACCGCTTCGGCGGCTTGGCGGGCGTGGTAGCTGCTGCGCGTGAGCGGCGACGCCTCGATGTGGGGAATGCCCATCGTCTCGCCGATCACCTTGAGCCGGTCGAACTCCTCGGGGGCCCACCACCGCACGACCGGCAGGTGCTGGGCGGTAGGTCGGAGGTACTGGCCGATGGTCACGATGTCGCAGCCGACCCCGTGGAGGTCGGCGAGGGCACCGGTGACCTCGGCTTCGGTTTCGCCCATGCCCAGGATGAGGCCCGACTTGGTGGTCAGGCCGGCCGACTTGGCCCGGGCCAGGACCGCCAGGCTGCGGGCGTACGACGCCGAGGGGCGAACCGCGCGTTGGAGCCGGGCGACGGTTTCGATGTTGTGGTTGAGCACCTCCGGTCCGGCGTCGAAGATTCGCTTCAGCGCGGAGGGGTCCCCCCGGCAGTCA
The DNA here is from genome assembly GCA_030838025.1 of Acidimicrobiaceae bacterium. Taxonomy (GTDB): domain Bacteria; phylum Actinomycetota; class Acidimicrobiia; order Acidimicrobiales; family Palsa-688; genus JALYXV01. The sequence continues at coordinate 392 of JAUTXM010000388.1, read as the reverse complement.
GGGATAAGCACCTCGACCGTGGTGCCTGGGCACTGGCGGTGGATGGCTTCGATGGTCGCCGCGAACGCGGCCGCCCCGCCATCGGCCAGGTCGTCGCGGGCGACGGCGGTCACCACGGCATAGGCCAAGCCCAGCTGACCCACCGCGTGGGCGACCCGCTGCGCTTCGGACTCGTCGATGGCTTCCGGTTTGCGGGTGTCCACCAGGCAGAACCCGCAGGCTCGTGTGCAGCGGTCGCCGTTGATCATGAACGTCGCCGTTCCTTCGGCCCAGCACTGGTAGATGTTGGGACAGCCCGCTTCCTCGCACACCGTGACCAGGTCGAGAGCGCGCATGGTGTGCTTGAGCGCCCGATAGTCGGGTCCCATCTCCGCCTTGGCCCGCAACCACAC
>JAUTXM010000350.1 GCA_030838025.1 Acidimicrobiaceae bacterium | reverse complement strand
ATCACCGCGATATCGGCACGAGCGGCGGTGGCGGCGGTCACGGCGCCAATCTAAGGCGCTAGGACGCGGCCGCCTTGCTCCTGTCGCCCGCGCCCGAGCCCCCGGGTTTCGAGTCCGACCCGGACTTGGAACCCGACCCCGACTTCGAATCCGACCCCGACTTGGAACCCGAGTCCGACCCGGGCTTCGACCCGGACTTCGAGCCGGACTCCGAGGAACCCGACTCAGACTTGGAACCCGCTTCCGACCCGGACTTGGAACCGGACTGCGAGGAACCCGAGTCCGACTTCGACTCCGTCCCCGACTTCGAGTCGGAGCCGGACTTCGACTCGCCGTCGGACTTCGACGCCCCATCTGACTCACCACCGCCGGAGCCGCTCGGGGCTCCCGACTTGCCGAGCGAGCGGTTGTCGGTGCTGTAGAACCCGGAGCCCTTGAACGAGATCGCGATGTTGCCGTAGACCTTGCGCAGCGAGCCGTCGCACGTGGGGCAGGTGGTCAAGGCGTCGTCGGTGAACGACTGCTGGACCTCGAGGTGCCTGCCGCACGACTTGCACGCATATTCGTATGTCGGCATCGAACCCTCGCTCCTCCGGACAGCCGCCTGGTGATTAGCACTCACCAGTCCTGAGTGCCAAGTTTACCGACTGCCCGCCCCTTCTAGCATGAGCATGGTGCTGCGCGACGCTGTCCCGCCTGGGACCGCCCGAAATACCGCCTTGGTGCTGGCGTCCTACCTCGCCGGGGCCTTCCCGACCGCCGAGCTGGTCACGAGGGCCCTCGGACGCGACGTCCACCGCGAGGGGTCGGGAAACCCAGGGGCCACCAACACCTACCGCATCGCGGGCCCACGCGCGGCGGCGGTCGTCGTCGCGGTCGACGTCGCCAAAGGCGCGATGACGACCATGCTTGGCCGGCAGCTCGCCGCCGGCACCGGCCTCGGGGCCGCGTGTGGCGTGGCTGCGGTCCTTGGTCACTGCTTCCCGCCCGCCCACCCGGCAGGGGGTGGCAAGGGCGTGGCGACCACCGGCGGGATGCTCCTCACGCTCGACCCCCCGCTGGCGTTGCTCGTTGCCGGTGCCTGGGGGGTGTTGGCCAAGACGACCAGGCGGGCCAGTCTGGCCTCGGTCACGGTCGCGACCGCCCTTCCGCTGGCCGCGGCGGCCCTCGGACGGCCCCGGTCGGAGCGCCTGGCCCTGGCGGCCGTCTCGGGCATCATCGTGGTCCGCCACCGCGACAACATCGCCCGCCTACGCAAGGGCACCGAGGGCATCGTCGGCCGCACCCCTCGGAGTAATCGTCTCACCGGCGAGTAATACTTCCCGTGATGCCATCGACCGTTCGCAAGGCTGTGATTCCCGCCGCCGGCCTCGGCACGCGCTTCCTGCCTGCCACCAAGGCCCAGCCCAAGGAGATGCTGGCGTTGGTGGACAAGCCGGCCATCCAGTACGTGGTCGAGGAAGCGGTCCGTTCCGGAATCACCGACATCTTGATCATCACCGGGCGGGGCAAGCGCAGCCTCGAAGACCACTTCGACCGGTCGTTCGAGTTGGAGTACTACCTCGAGCAGGCCGGCAAATTCGACCGGCTCAAAGAGATGCGGGAAATCGCCGAGATGGCCAACATCCATTACGTGCGCCAAGGCGAGCCCAAGGGCTTGGGCCATGCCGTTCTGGTGGCCCGAGAACACGTCGGCGACCAGCCGTTCGTGGTCATGCTGGGCGACGACATCATGCACGAGCGAGCCGGGGTCCTCGACAGCATGCTCGACGTGTACGAGCGCCGCCGCGGCGCCGTGGTGGCGTTGAAGGAGGTCGACCCCCAGGAGATCCAGTTCTACGGCTGCGCCACACCCGAACCCATTGATGACCACCTCGTCCGGATCCTCGACATTGTCGAGAAGCCGGCGGTCGAATCCGCCCCGTCCAACCTGGCGGTCATGGGACGCTACGTTTTTCCCCCTTCCATCTTCGACGCCCTGGAACAGGTGCAGCCCGGCAGGGGCGGCGAAATCCAACTGACCGACGCCATAAAACTGCTGCTCACCGACGAGGCGGTGTACGGCTGGACCTTCCGCCACGGGCGCTTCGATGTCGGCAACAAGCTCGACTACCTGCGTGCCACCGTCGAGCTGGCGCTCGAGCGCGATGACCTGGGCCCGGGGTTCCGGGCGTTCCTGGTCGAGGTCGTGCGGCGGGAGGGCTTGGTTTGATCCCGCTGGCCCAGGCTCGGGCACTCGTGCTGGCGGGCTGCCGGCGGCTGGAGACGGTGTCGACGCCGCTCGCCGAGGCGTTGGGCTGCGTGACCGCCGCTTCGGTGATCTCGGGCGACAACGTGCCCCCGTTCGCCAACACGGCCATGGACGGCTACGCCGTGCGGGCCTCCGACACCGAAATGGCATCGGAGGCCGAGCCGGCCCGCCTCCTCGTCGTCGCCACGCTTGCTGCCGGCGCCGCGCCCGACCACCGCGTCGGGGTTGGGGAAGCGGTGCGGATCATGACCGGAGCACCGATGCCCGACGGCGCCGACGCCATCGCCATCGTGGAGGTCACCTCGACTGACGGTGGCCACGTGTTGGTTCGCCAACCGGCCCAGGCCGGCCAGCACATCCGTCACCCGGGGGGTGACATCGCCATCGGGCAGGAGGTCTTTCCGGCCGGGACCGCGTTGGGACCCGGGCACCTCGGCGTCCTGGCCAGCATTGGGCGGGAAAAGGTGGACGTGTACCGGCGAGCCCGTGTCGGCGTGCTTTCGACTGGTGATGAGCTGGTGGAAGGATCGGTACCGCTGCAGCCTGGGCAAATCCGGGACACCAACCGCCTGACGTTGCTCAGCCTGTGCCGCCAGTCGGGTTTCGAGGTCGTCGACCTGGGTACCGCCCAGGACGACGAGGACGAGATCCGTGGCGCCATCGGGCGGGCGGTGGCGACCTGTGATGCCCTCATTTCGAGCGGCGGGGTCAGCATGGGCGACTTCGACTACGTCAAGAAGGTACTGGACGAGGTG
>JAUTXM010000178.1 GCA_030838025.1 Acidimicrobiaceae bacterium | reverse complement strand
TGGCCCACCTGAACAAGACTGCCTGGTCGCTGCGCCGGGCCAGCTTAATCGCGGCCCCTCCCTCACACCAGCTCCAACCCAAGCTCTGCCCTTCGCCTCTTAATTGGTGACTGGATCTATCGCATGGCTCGAATCGCGGAGTAGCATTTCTGCAACGCATTGGAACGTCGTGGGCGCTACGGGTTCTCCCTTGCAAGCGTGGGGGAGGTGGCGCGCGGCGGCTCCTGCGCGATCGCAGATGCCGCCAAAATCGGGGGAATGTTCTCGTGCCGCAACTTATGACGCCGCGTCTGCGGCTTTTCTGGCTTTTTTCGTTCTGCATTCCTCTTGGCCTGCTTGCGCCCACCAGTGCAACGGCGATCCCGGCGGCGCCATGCGACTCTCAGGTGAACGACACGCCGAGCGAGCTCGTACCGTGTATCCAGACGGGTGATCTCTGGAATCACATGAAGAAGTTCCAGGCGATTGCCGATGCCAATCCGGGGCCCGACGGTCACCCGTCGCGGAACTCGGGCGAGCCCGGTTACAAGGCATCGGCGGACTACGTCGCCAACAAGATGACCGCCGCTGGCTACGACGTCACGATCCAGACGTACAAGTTCACGTACTACGCCTACACGGCGAAGCCGACCTTTGGCGAGGTCTCGCCGACGCCGCAGACCTATGCGCTTACCGATCAGTGGAATCCCGGGCAGAGCACCGGGTCCACGAACGCTGCATTGCAGCCGGCCGGGGGCATCATTGTGCCGCCGACCTCGGTGTCCAGCTCGACGAGCGGGTGCACGAGCGGTGACTTCAGCGGCTTCGTGGCCGGCCGAGTCGCGCTGATCCAGCGCGGGGGATGCAACTTCGGCGTCAAGGCGCAGAACGCGCAGGCCGCAGGGGCATCGGGCGTGATCATCTTCAACGAGGGCAACCCGGGCCGCACCGGGGTGCTATCGGGAAGCCTGGTCGACGCCGCGGGAAATCCGATCATCCCGAGCATCCCGGTGGCTTTTACGTCCTTCGCCATCGGGAGCAACCTCCTGGACCAGTACCAAAAGGTAGGCGCGGCACCGCCGGTCATGAACCTCAGCATCCAGGCGATCGTCAAGCCGAACACGGATGACTACAACGTGATCGCGGAGTCCAAGGGGGGCGACAAGAACCACGTCCTGGTCGTCGACGCGCACTTGGATGCGATCTACGGGGCGGGGATGCTCGACAACGCTTCAGGTTCCGCGGCGATTCTCGACATCGCCCAGAAGATGAAGAATGTCACCCCGTTGAACAAGTTGCGGTTCATCTGGTTCGGCGGTGAGGAACTCGGGCTCTTGGGATCCTCGTACTATGTCAACAACCTGACGTCGAGTGAGGCGAGCCACATCGGGTATGACCTTGACGCCGACGTTTTTGCGACGCCTAACTACGTCGTCGGAGTTCTCGATCCCGCCGCGCCCGACCTCTTCAGCCGTGTCGTTCCTGCGACGTTCCCGAACCGGGTGTACAAGGCGTCCCAGGTCTCGCGCGATCAGTCAATCGCGTACTTCGACTCAGTGGGACTGAACCACGAGCTGCTGTCGCCGAACGGCACCGACGCGATCAGCTTCAACCAGATCGGCATTCCGGCCAGCGGCCTGCTGACTGGCCAGGACTGCTGCAAGAGCCAGGATGAGGTTAACCTGTTCGGCGGGTCCCTCGGAAACTACGAGGGCAACGTCCCGAGTTTCGACGGAGGATGCGTCGACAACCCGTTCTTGTGGTGCGACAACCTGAGCAACAATGACCCGGCGGTGCTCACGGTCATGTCAAAGGCGTTCGCCAACACCGTTGTCCAGATGGCCTTCGACACAAAGGTGATGTCAGCGAGCAACAGCTTCGTCTCCAAGCCGAAAGTGCCGGCCATGCAAAGCAGCCGACGCTTCGCGACGAAATAGTGAGCGGCATCAGGGCCGCTTCCGAGGGAGGTCAACTGTCCCAGTCGTGAACCGTACTTCGCGCGGTCCACGTATGTCCGCCACCCACTCATCCAGTCCTTGTTGCAGGTCTTCGATAGTGGCGTAGTGGCGGTCGGCCTGGTTGAAGAACTCCGCCAGGTGGAGTAATGGCTCAGTGAGCCGATGGTCTGCTCGGCAATCCGCATCGGGATCCCCGCCACACCTGCCACACCCAGTCGCGTGGCTTGTCAGACACCGGGGGCGTCTTTCGGTTCGCGCCGGAGCCATCGTTGCAAGGCCCAGACGGTCCGGAGTCTGCGTCGTGCTGGACACCATGCGTGACGCTGCTGAGCGCGGCGACCGGCTGGCTGCCAGCCGCGGAGCACGTGAGGTCCGCGAAATCTGACATTAACGTCCTTGCAACCTATGGCCTTTCGCAAGCGGTCGAGAATCGACATTCATCGGCGATGAGCTTGGAGGGTGGCCGTGACAGACACAGAGATCGCCCAGGTGGCGCCGCGTTCCCCTTCGACGGGGAGCGCCCGGAGATGGTCCGTCGGGCCAGTTGACGCACGACCGTATGCGTGGCCCTTTGACCGAGCAGTCGACACCAGGCACCTGGCCGTGATGTGCGTCGACTGGCAGGTGGACTTCTGCGGCTTCGGTGGGTACGTCGACCGGATGGGCTACGACATCGGGCTGACCCGGGCAGGTCTGCCGGCGACGGCACGGCTCCTGGAGCACGCCCGCGAGACTGGCATGACGGTCATCCACACCCGCGAGGGCCACGCGCCCGACCTCGGCGACCTGCCCGCTAACAAGCGGTGGCGCTCGGCCCAGATTGGCGCGGAGATCGGGTCGGACGGGCCATGCGGTCGCGTCCTGGTCCGCGGCGAGCCGGGGTGGGAGATCGTGCCCGAGGTCGCTCCCGCCGTCGGTGAGTTCATCGTCGACAAGCCGGGAAAGGGGGCGTTCTACGCCACCAACCTCGACCTCCTGCTGCGGACAAACCACATCACCCATCTCGTCCTCACCGGCATCACGACAGACGTGTGTGTCCACACGACGATGCGCGAGGCCAACGACCGCGGCTACGAGTGCCTCATCCTCGCCGACTGCACCGGGGCGACCGACCCCTCGAACCACGACGCGGCGCTGCGCATGGTCACGATGCAGGGCGGCGTCTTCGGGGCGGTGGCCCAGTCCGGCGATGTCATCGCCGCCACCTACCGGAAGGAAAGCCAATGACCGAGACGATCGCCGTCGAGGCGGCGCCCTCGCCGTACCGCTTCGACCCCACTCACGCCGCCCTGGTCATCATCGACATGCAGCGTGACTTCGTTGAGCCCGGAGGCTTCGGCGAGACGCTGGGCAACGACGTGTCGACCCTGCAAGCCGTGGTCGCCCCTCTGCAGGTCGTCCTGGCCGACGCCCGGCAGCGTGGCCTGGCGGTCATCCACACCCGCGAGGGCCATCTGCCCGACCTGTCCGACTGCCCGCCAGCCAAGCTGCGGCGCGGCGCACCGTCCTTGCGGATCGGCGCTCCCGGTCCGAAGGGGCGCATTCTCATCCGTGGCGAGTACGGCCACGACATCATCGACGACCTCGCGCCGATGCCCGGCGAGCTCGTCGTCGACAAGCCCGGCAAGGGGTCGTTCCACGCGACGGGACTGCATGACCACCTCGCGGCGTCGGGCATCACGTCGCTGGTCGTCACCGGCGTCACGACCGAGGTGTGCGTGCACACCACGGTCCGCGAAGCCAACGACCGCGGCTACGAGTGCCTCGTCCTCTCGGACTGTGTCGGGTCCTACTTCCCGGCCTTCCAGGAGGCGGCGCTGGCCATGATCAGCGCGCAAGGCGGCATCTTCGGCTGGGTCGCCTCGTCCTCGGCCTACCTGTCCGCCCTCGCGGCGGCCGACTCCAGCCTCCCGGTCTGAGCAAATCGAACGAACCCTTTTGACCCTGTCCGACGTACCGACGTGAAGGGAGCCCAGCATGTCCGTCATCAAGATGCCCGTCATCAAGCGCCCCTTCCGCCCCAGCCCACCGCCC
>JAUTXM010000336.1 GCA_030838025.1 Acidimicrobiaceae bacterium | reverse complement strand
CGAGCTGGCCTTGGGTCATGGAGCCCAGGGCGAACAGCGGCAGGGCGGGCACGAGGGCCGCCCCCTCTTCCTGCTGGATGGCCAGGTTGCCGACCTGCGGGCCGTTGCCATGGACCAGCACGACCCGCCATCCGGTGCGCAGGAGCGAGCACACCGACTTGGCCATGGCGGTGGCGTTGGCCTCCTGCTCCTGGTAGGTGCCGGACTGCCCTTCTCGGATCAGTGCATTGCCGCCCAAGGCGACGACAGCGGTCTTGGCCATCGGTCGACGGCTCCCAGTGAGAGGTAACGGGTAAACAATAGGAGACAGCGTTTACGATAGTATATGAATCAGGGTGCGGCAAGGGAGGCGAAAGATTTGAGTGGGGATCCCAAAGCGGCCGGATCGCGGGACTCGGAGAACGCGTCGACCGCCGTTCCGGCGGCGTTGCTCGCCGAATGGCGCGCCGCCGAGGATCGCCTCTACCCCATGATCATGGTCAGACCTGAAAGCTACGAACGGGTCGTGCGCCTGGTCGGCGAAACGACTGTCGAGCTGCAGTTGGCGTGCCGCGACCTGCCCTCACTGGTCGATGAAGCGCCCCGGATGGCTGACCGCGTCCGCCGCCTGGCGGACGAGAGCGCCCTCGGGGGCCAGCTCGACTTCGCCTTGATCGGCGCCGCGGCCTGCCTCATGCGCTACCGCCAGTTGGAGGCGGAAATGCACCGCGAGCAGCGGATACACCAGATTGCGGCCGCAGTGGCGGCCGGCGCGACCTGGGTCGTGCTCGAACGAGGAACCCCTCCCACGACTTGGCCGCCCATGCCGACGACGACCCTCGAGATGCACGTCGCGAGCGGCTGGGCGCTGGAGCAGACGATCAATATCGACGGGGCGACAGGTGCCCCGCAGTTCGTCCTGATCGAGGTCGAGCTCGACCCCGCGACCGGCGAGCGTCGGCCGGGTGACGTCGTGGAGAAAGAGTTCGACGACCTCAACCAGTGGCGCTCGGCGATCGCGGATCGGCGCCACAAGATCGAGTCCGACCATTGACTTCCGTTCCCCGACGCGATTTCCTATAGTAAACGCTTCCTATCGTGAACGTTCGTCTCCGAAAGTAGGATCCGGGTGTCTGGAACGTCCTCCTCGGACAACGTAGAGCCGCCGGGCCATGCCCTGAGCCTCCCCTCGGGTCTGGCCGCGGACCCCAATCCGGGCCTCGATCTGGCGAGCCTGATCACCGATCTCCAGAGCCGCGGTATCCGGGTCGAGGCCGCGGTCGAGAGCCGCAAGGGAGGAGCCGGCCCCTCGGACTCGGGCATGCTGTGGATCGAGGGAGTTCCCGTCACCCTGCCCACCGCGGCCGGTTACGCCACTCCCTATGTGCTGCGCCGCGAGGATGACGGCCTGGCGGTCTACTCCGACGGCCGGCGCGTCGCCGGAGCGTCCAGCGCCGGGCGACCCCGCTATTACGACCTCACCACCGCCGACGGGATCCCGTACTGGAAGATCGCCCTGCTCCACCTCGACTCGCTGGCCAGCACGGTCCTGCAGACCTGCGCCTATTGGGGCAATCACGACCAGTGCCAGTTCTGCGGCATCGGCTTGTCGCTTGCCAGCGGGCGCACCATCGCCAAGAAGCGCCCCGAACAGCTCGCCGAGGTGGCGGTGGCGGCCAAGGAGCTCGACGGCGCGGTCGACGCCACGCTCACCACGGGCAGCACCTATGGACGCGACCGCGGCGCCCTCTATGTCGCATCGTGCGGCCGGGCGGTCAAGGAGGCCGCGGGGCTTCCAGTCGAAGTGCAGTTCGAGCCGCCCGAGGACCTCGACGTCATCAACCGTGTCCATGGCGAGGGCATCGACTCGGTCGGCATCCATGTGGAATCCTTCGACCCCGACGTCCTGGCCCGGGTGGCACCCGCCAAGGCCCGCACCGGGATCGAAGGCTACTTCGGTGCCTGGGAGCGCGCCGTCAGCCTGTTCGGTGCGGGCCAGGTTTCGACCTATGTCATCCTCGGGATGGGCGAGGACCCCGATCTGACGGTGGCGGGCTGCAAACGAGCCATCGACATGGGCGTCTACCCCTTCGTCGTGCCCCTGCGCCCCATCGCGGGCAGCCTGATGGAGGACTGCCTCCCGCCCGATGCGGCCTACACCGAGGGGATCTATCACCAGGTCGTCCCCTACCTGCTGGCGCGGGGCCTGGACAGCTCGGGCGTGGCGGCGGGCTGTGCCCGTTGCCAAGCCTGCTCCGCCATGGCGTCGGTGGAGCGCTCCATCAAGCTGACGGCCAGCCGGACCGGGTAGGGCACCGTGGCGCCGGTCGTACCCGTCGTGCGGCGCTCCGTCGAGTGTGTGCCCGCCACCGACGCCGCCCAGCTCGATTTCCATCACCGCATCCGGCACCAGATCTTCGTCGAGGAGCAGGGCCTGTTCCACCCCTCGGACCTCGACCACCACGACGGGGAGCCCGGTGTCATCCGGGTGCTGGGCCTGTGCGACTCGGTCCCCGCGGGGACGGTGCGGCTGTTTCCGCTCGACCCGGACGGGGGCGTGTGGCAGGGCGACCGGCTGGCGGTGCTCCCCGAGTTCCGGGCCCTCGGCCTCGGCAAGCCCCTCGTTCGCTTCGCCGTGGCCACTGCGGGATCGCTTGGGGGTGGGGAAATGGTGGCCCATATCCAGTTGGCCAATGTCTCCTTCTTCGAGCGGCTCGGCTGGAGTAGGAAGGGCGACGTGGAGGAGTACGTCGGAATTCCCCACCAGCCGATGTCGATAGGGCTCAGCCGGACCTGAGCCCGGTCACGCTCTCGGCTCGGAGGTCGAACACCGTCGCCGTTTCCTGCCCGGGCTTGTGCTCGTGCTCATGCTCGTGCTCGTGCTCGTGGGTGTGCTCGTGCCGGAGCCGGACCAGGCCCGAGTTGTCGATCGATCCCACGACTGCCGCCTCGAGGCCCCGTTCATGGAACGGTCTCATGCAGGCGGCCTCCCGGCCGGGGGGGCTGCACAGGAGAAAGCCGAAGCAAGGAAACGCCGTCAACCACGCGCCCATGGCAATGTCGCTTGGCCGAGGCACGGCACCCAGATCGATTGTCGCCCCCAACTGATGGAACTCCAGCAGCATGGCCAGCGAACCCACCAGGCCCGCCATGCTGATGTCCTTGGCCGCCACGCACGAACCGTCGGCTGCCACCGCCGGAAGGACGCGGATGTCGCCGCCCAGCCGTGTGCCGCGTTCGTCGAAGGACCCGAAGAAGTTGAAGTCGGCCCGCATGCTGCCCTCGATGCAGCAGGCGACGATCAGGGACTGTCCGGGGGCGGCGTGGCGCACCGACAGGACCCGGTGGGCGTCGGCGGCCCGTCCGATCCCGAACGCGGAAATCGCGGGTGGCCCGTCGCTGATCGTGAGATGTCCACCCACGATCGGCACCTGGTAGAGGCCCGATGCGTAGTGCATCCCTTCCAGCGCTTTGCGGGCCAGGGGTTCGGGTCCGACGACGGTGTCGACGATCGCCAACGGGCGGGCCCCCATGGCGGCCAGGTCGTTGACGTTGGCCAGCACCGCTGCCAGTCCTGCTCCGAACGGGTCGGCCTGCACGAACGGCGGCCACAGGGCCTCGCCGCCGACCACCATCGTCACATCGCCGTCTTCGACGACGGCACCGTCGTCGCCCGGTCCGCCGAAGGAGTCGGACGGTCCGAAGACGTCGGACACCAGGGCGATCGGCGCCTTGTTGCGCACGCCCGGGTGGGATCGGACGGCTGCCACCAGTTGGCTCAGTTCGCTCAGTTCGCTCACCGTCTGCCGTGCCACGCCATCTTTCCCCAACTAAAGTAACCCGCCGTTTACTATAATGAACGTCGTGCAGCCGTCCTTCCTCGACCTGCCCGCTCGGCCGCCCAAGCCTCGGATCGCCGGGCTCACGCACGTGCTTGACAAGGGCCTGCCGGCGGCTGGTCTCACGGCGCGGCTGGACACATCGGGCCACTTCATCGACGTGTGGAAGTTCGGATGGGGCACGGCCTACCTCGACCCGGGCGTCGAAGCCAAACTGGCGGTCCTGGCTCAACACGGCATTCGGTCCTGCGTGGGGGGAACCCTGTTGGAGGTGGCGTGGTCGCAGGACAAGGTGCCGGAGTTCCTGGCCTGGGCAGAGGCGCTGGGTTTTCCGTGCATCGAGGTCTCTCGGGGCGCGGTGGCCATGCCGCTGGACGAAAAGCGTGACCTCATCCGACTGGCTCGCCACGCGGGGCGCTCTGGCTTCACGGTCTTGTCGGAGGTGGGCGCCAAGGACCCGGCGGCATCGGCGCTGCCGTCGGAATGGGCCGACGAGGTCAGCGGCGACCTGGCCGCCGGTGCCGCCTTGGTCCTGACCGAGGGTCGGGAGAGCGGGACGGTCGGCATGTTTCGTGGCGATGGCTCGGTGCGATCTGACCTGGTGGAGGCGCTCGTCCAGTCGGTCGGCCTCGCCCGGCTGGTGTTCGAGGCGCCGCGCAAAGACCAGCAGGCGTGGTTCATCAACCGGTTCGGACCCGAGGTCAACCTGGCCAATGTCGCCATCGACGAGACGCTCGGGCTGGAGGCGCTACGCCTGGGCTTGCGGGCCGACACGCTCGGCCCCGTAGCCCGCCTCCCGCGCCTCGCGGGTCTCGGGCGGCTGACGTCGAGCGAGCAGCCGTGACCGCGCCTCGCCAATCCGTTGGGCGGGCCCGAGTCATGTCACCGATGCCGTGACGAATCTGGTGCCGAACCTCGATCCGAACCTGGTGCCGAGGCAATACCGGGAGGTCGCGGTTACTTCGGTGGACTTCCCGCTTTCGGCCGATCAGTTGTCGGACTTTCTCCTGGGCCGGGAGGTCTACAAGCGAACGCGCTATGTCGTTGTCCGCCATGGGGTCGACACCGCGATCGTCGAGGTCGAAAAGGCGCCAGGCGACGAGATCATGGCGGTCGTCACCTCACTCTCGATACTGGCTCTGCCGCCCGAGTGCACCTTCGTCACCGCGCCCGAGGTCGATACCGGTGTCCCGAGCTCACTGGCGCAGGCGGCCCGTGCGGCCGCGCCCACTGCCCGGGCGGTTGTCATCGAGGGCCGCTACCACCATGTCAACTTCATCGTGGACCCCTCGCCGGTGATCGTGCGGGTCGTCGACGTGGTGCCTCCGGGGCCCCCCAAGCTGTTTGATCAGGCGTCCCGGCTGCTCGAGGTGTCGGAAGACTTGCCGCCGATCGAGTTGGTCCTCGACGTGGTGGACTTGGCCGACCTGGCCCGGTCCCATCCCGCCTCGACCTACCTGCTGCCGTGCCGCGGTTCGGGCTTTGTCGCCGATGGGGCCAGTGAGGTGGCATTCCTGGACGAGCGGCCACCCCGCCAAGAGTGGACGCTCATCGGCTGCGCCCGGTCGCGAGAGCTTCACAAGTGGTTTTACGGGGATCTCCCCGAAACGGTGGACATGTGCCCTCGGGTCTTCGCGGGGGCGGGCCGGGCGGCCGGCGCCACGTTGACCAAGTGCTGCCTGTTGGAAGACAGGATCGACTGCGTCGGCAACACGGCCGTGGTCCCCTGGGGTGCGTCCCTCGCGCAGGTGCGTCAGGGCATGCAAGCGGCGGCTGCGGCGGCCGCGGCGGCTGCTGGCATGCCGGCGGCGGGGTTGGAGGCGTCGTGGTCTCCCGCATAGCCGACTCCGAGATGTACGCCCACCTTTGGGGGACCGAAGAACTGCGGGCCATCTTCGACGAGAAAGCGCGTCTTCAGTCGTGGCTCGACATCCTGGTGGCGCTGGCGCGAGCGCAGGCACAGCTCGACCTGATACCGGCCGGGTCCGCCGACGCCATCGCCGAGGCCGCGCACGTCGAGCGCCTCGACATCGCCTTCGCGGCAGCCGAGACCCGGTGGACGTCGCACTCGACCCTCGGGGTCATCCATGCATTCCAGCGAATCCTGCCTGAAGCGGCCCGTGAACACGTCTACCTCGGTGTCACGGTCCAGGACATCACCGACACCTGGACGGCGCTGGCGCTGCGCCGGGTCGGGTCGGTCGTCTGGCGCGACCTGCGGATCATCGAGTCCCTGTTACTCGACCTGGCCCAGCAACACCGCGCCACGGTGATGGTCGGCCGGACGCACGGCCAGCCCGGCGCGCCCATCACCTTCGGCTTCAAGGCCGCGTCGTGGGCCGACGAGATCCGGCGCCACCTGGACCGTTTGGCCGACGGCAGGGACCGATGGCTGGTTGGACAGTTGGCCGGTTCCGTGGGCGGATTGGGGTTCTTCGGCGACCAGGGCGTGGCGCTGCGCCGCGAGTTCTGTGCCCGTGTGGGGCTGGCGGATCCGGGCATCTCGTGGCTGACCTCACGCGACCGGCTGGTCGAGTTCACCCAGGTCCTGGCGACCGTGAGCGGCACCTTGGCCCGGATCGGCGGCGAGGTCTACGAGCTCCAGCGCCCCGAGATCGGTGAACTCCGGGAGCCTGCCCAGCTGGGCGCCGTGAGTAGCATCACCATGCCGCACAAGCGCAATCCCGAGCGCAGCGAGCACCTGGACACCTTGGCCCGCCTGGTGCGGGCCAACGCGGGCGCCGTGCTCGAATCCATGGTCCAGCAACACGAGCGCGACGGGCGCGGGTGGAAGACCGAATGGGTCGCCGTACCTGAGGTCTGCCTGCTCACCGCCGCCGCCCTCCAGTTCACCATCGAGATCCTTTCGGGCTTGGAGGTCGACACCGATCGGATGGCGGCCAACGTCGCGGTGCAGTCCGGATTCATCAACTCCGAGCAGGTGCTGGCCGCCCTGACTCCCCATCTGGGCAAGCACCGAGCCCAGGAGCTCATGCACGACGCGTTGCAACCGGCTGGCGCCGCGCCCCGTCAGGTCATCGCGGCCCTGGCAGGCGCCGGTGTCGATGGGCTGACACTGGCGGAGCCGCCGGGCACGTCGGCACCGGTCGCGCCGCCTGCGGCGCCCGCGCCGCCCGCGGCGCTCACCATGGTGGACGAAGTCGTTTGCCGGGCTCGATCCGCTCGCGAAGCCGAGTCGGAGACGTGGCCGCGGTGACACAACCAGGGAGAAAACCTGTCCCCCGATCAACATGTTCTCTCCGCGGTTGGCAGCGCCCGGTCTGATGCCAGGTCGCAACGGTCGGCCGATGCCGAGGTTCAACCTGGCGGCGCTCCCGACGCCCCTCCTGCCCGCCCACCGGCTCCAAGCGGCGATAGGTGGGCCCCTGATCTGGGTCAAACGCGATGACCTGACGGGTTTCGCAACCGCGGGCAACAAGGCCCGAACCCTGGAGTTCCTCATCGGCGACGCGCTCGATCAGCGCTGTGACGTGCTGGTCAGCGGTGGCGGCCCGAGTTCCAACTTCTGTGCCGCCGCGGCCGCCG
>JAUTXM010000333.1 GCA_030838025.1 Acidimicrobiaceae bacterium | reverse complement strand
GCTACATCGCCTACGACGCCCGCCTGAGCAACGGCCGCTACCGCTACTACCGGGACCCCGAGATCCTCGCGTCACCGCTCGGAGCCCGCTACGTGGGCGACATGGACCGCATGTTCGACACCTACGGTGCCCTGCTACCGGTCCTGCAGGGTTGGTTTGCCAAGCAGTTCCCCAAGGGGGCGGGCGACTCGGACTTCAGTTATCGGCAGTCCATCAAGGCCAAGGCGTTCGACGCGCTCCGCGGCCTGCTGCCCGCGGCCGCCACCTCCAATGTGGGCATCTACGGGACCGGCCAGGCGTACGAAGCGCTGTTGTTACGGATGCGGGCCCACCCACTCCCGGAGGCTCGGGCCTACGCCGACCTGATCCTGACCGAGCTGCGCAAGGTCATCCCCTCGTTTCTGCGCCGCATCGATGTCCCCGACCGCGGCGGCGCGTGGTCGGCCTATTTGGAGAAGAACCAGCAGGCCATGCAGGATCTCGCCGACGCATTGTTCGCCGGTACGGGAGACGCGCACGCGGCCGGCGACGTGGCCGAGCCCGCCGTCGCCGGGGCGCCTTCGGTCACCCTCGTGGACTGGGATCCCGACGGCGAGGTCAAGACCATCGCGGCCATGCTGTACCCCTACACCGACATGAGCGAGACGGCGCTGCTGGCGCAGGTGGACGCCATGTCGGTCGACGAGCGTCTGGACGTGGTCCGCACCTACGCGGGGGAGCGGACCAACCGGCGCCACCGGCCCGGTCGAGCCCTCGAACGGACGATGTACCGATTCGACGTGCTGTCGGACTACGGGGCCTTCCGGGACCTGCAGCGACACCGCATGTTGACCATCGAATGGCAACACCTCACCCCGGACCACGGCTACACCCTGCCGGAGGCAGTGGTGGCGGCGGGCGGCCAGGCCAGCTACCACGCGTCGATGGTCCGCTCCGCGGAACTGCACCAGGCCTTGGCGGGACGCTTCGGCCCGCCCGAGGCCTCCTACGCGGTGGCATTGGCCTACCGCGTCCGCTACGTCATGCAGTTCAACGCCCGCGAGGCCATGCACATGATCGAACTGCGCACGACCCCGCAGGGTCATCCGGAGTACCGGAAGGTCTGCCAGGACATGTACCGCCTCATCGCCGAACGGGCCGGTCACAAGGCGCTGGCGGAACTGATGACCTTCGTCGACCGCCAGGACTACGAGCACGCGGGTCTCGAACGTCTCGAAGGCGAGCGCCGGGCCGAGCAACGCCGCACCCGCAGCAGTCAGTCCTGAACGACGATCGTCGACACCGCCTTGTCGTGCAGACACTGGCGCTGCGCATCCCAGACGCACCACAGCGGATCGAGCAGACCGATGATCCCGATAACCCCGGACAGCCGGAAGAGGGCCTCCCGACCGAGCGCAGGACCCCACCCGAGCCGGCGGCCGTCGGATTTGAGTGGGCGGATGTGCAGGACCGCCTTGCCCGGTGTTCGTCCCCAGCGAACCGTGCAGAAGGCGTCGTAGAACAGGAACAGCACGCCGAGCGCCAACGAAGCCACGACGATCGTCAGCTCGAGCCAGACGAACCCCGGGGTCCGATTGGACGAGGAGGCGTTGTCCGAGGACGGAAAGAGGGGGCCAAAATGCGGGGCCGCGCCGACGATCGCCCCCGCTATGACCAGGGCAGTCACGGGCAGCAGGATGACGTTGTCGAGGAGTCGCGCCACCAACCGTCGCCAGGGCTCGGCCAGCGACCCGGGGCCGGCCGGCGGCCGACCAAGGCTCGCACCCTTATGGGGCGGGCCCGACGGCAGCCAGTAGCCAGGCGGTGGGCCATAGCCAGGTGATGGGCCGTAGCCCGGGGACGGGCCGTAGCCGGGCGGCGGTGGGCCATAGCTCCCGGGGGGTTGATAGGTCGGCGGTGCCGTCGGATAGGTCGGGTAACGCTCGCCGGGCGCATCGTTGGGACCCGTCGGGGACCAGGAATCCACGATGCCAGTGTCTCACCCGGGCGCCCGCCGCGTATCGAGCACGTCGTTACATGAAAGATGCGTTCACGACCCTAAAGTGACTAAAGGTAACTTTGTGGTTGGTGTTGAAGTTGAGCTTGCTGAGGCTGAAGTGAACGTGTATGGTCCCCGATCGGCGGAGAGAGGACCCCTCCATGCCTCGAATTTCTCCCCTCCGAACCGCCGCCGCCGTCTTGTCGGTGGGCGCCCTACTTTTGGCCGGCCAGGCCAGCTTCAGCCACACGGCGTCGCGCCCGGCCATCAAGGTCAAACGGGGCGACACACTGTGGGGCCTGTCCCAGCGCTACGGCGTCACGATGGGACAGCTGGCGTCGGCCAACCACATGAAGCTCTCCGACCTGCTCCTGGCAGGGCGGACCATCTACCTACCCGTGGGCGCCCCGGGCCCCCAAGGTGGCGCCGCCACCAACAAGCGCTCCCCGAGTGGTTCGCTGTCCGAACACGGTGTCCCCGCTGACCCGCGCTTGGCCGAGCGCACCTTCTGCACGACCTACCAGCCGCCCACCGGCCCCAAGGGCCAGCTCCCGGCCGAGCTGACGAGAGACCCGTCCCGCTTGGCGCTGCGCCCCCTGTTCGCCAAGTGGGCCAAGGCGTACGGGGTGCCGGTCGACCTGATGGAGGCCGAAGCCTGGCAGGAGTCGGGGTGGACGAACAGCGCCGTGTCGCCCGACGACGCTCGCGGGATTGGCCAGCTGCTCCCCGCCACGGCGGTGTGGGTCAACCAGTCGCTCGGAACCAACCTCAAGTTGAACGTGCCGTCGGACAATATCCGGATGATGGCCGCTTTTCTTGGCTCCCTTCTGCGAGCGACGGGCGGGCAGGTATGCGGTGCCGTGGCCTCGTACTACCAGGGGTTCGGGACCCTGCAGCGCTACGGCGTGCTCCCCGTCAGTCAGCTGTATGTCCGCGGCGTGTTGAGCCTGCGCCCGCGCTTCGGGTGAGCCGGCGACGACCAGATGGTGACCGGGTGCCCCCTGGATCATCGACGCGAAGGGGTAAAACGGACAAAGTTTCATGGATCAAACGCGAAAATTCCGCGCCCCCCTGACCAGCACGGACGCGCGAATAGCCAGGTCACGACGTCGAAAGGGCGCTTGACGGGCACCATGCCGGTATGCGACAACTTGTGGCACCTCGCACGCCTTCCTCGAGCAGGCGCGCGAGGCGAGGGTGACTCGGAACGCCCAGTAGACAACGTTAACTTGCAGGTGCCGCCTCGGCTTCGGCCCGGGGGGCACCTCTCGGAGGACGGCACCAAAGGCGTTCCGGGTTACCCTGCCATCGCCACGGCGCCCGCGACGGTCGACGCAGGCCACCGGCCGAACCACTGGCCGAACCACCGGACCGGCCATGACGGCGCATCGACCGAGACGTCCGAATAGTCGTATGCGGGCCTGGCAATTGGCATGCTCAGGTCGGAAATTCATGGCTGGGGCGTCAACCATGGCGTGGTTACCCTTGGGTAGACTTCCGTGGCCAGACATTCCTTAGGGGGGCTTGTAATGGCTAGTAGAAGGGGGGGTCCGGCGATCGCTGGGCCGAACCGAGGGCAGGGTGGTGGTTGGCAGGACGGGCAGGGCGAAACGCCGCAGTTCCCCGACCGGCAGTTCCCCGACCGGCAGCCCAACCGGCAGCCGAACACGCAGCCCAGCCGGCAGCCCGACGACGGGATCATCTGCCTGCGCAACGTGACCAAGTCGTTCGGCGCGCACACCGTCCTCAAGGACATCAGCTTCGACGTCCCCAAGGGGCACATCACCGCCATCCTCGGTCCATCGGGAACTGGCAAGTCGGTGTTGCTCAAGAACATCCTCGGGCTGCTGCGCCCCGACTCGGGTGAGATCTGGGTCGACGGTGAGCAGACCGTCGGCATGGGCGAGAAGGACATGTACCGGGTGCGACGCAAGTTCGGCGTCCTCTTTCAGGACGGCGCCCTGTTCGGGTCGATGAGCCTGTTCGACAACATCGCCTTCCCGCTCCGGGAGCACACCAAGAAACACGACAAGGAGATTCGCGACATCGTCCTCGAAAAGGCCGGGATGGTGGGCCTGCTCGACCACCTGAAGAAGACGCCCGGTGAGGTGTCCGGAGGGATGAAGAAGCGCGCCGGCCTTGCAAGGGCACTCGTCATGGACCCCGAGATCGTGTTGTTCGATGAGCCTGACTCGGGTCTCGATCCGGTCCGAGTCGCGTACCTGGACGAACTGGTGGTCGACGTGCAAGCCAAGACCGGGGCCACATTTTTCATCATCACCCACAACATCGCCTCAGTCATGCGTACGGCCGAGTACATGGGCATCCTCTTTCGCTCCGGCCTGGTGCGCTTCGCGTCCAAGGACGAGATGCTGGCGGACGGGAACCCGATCATCCGCCAGTTCCTGGCCGGGCAAGCCCGGGGGCCGATCGGGATGGACGAGATGGCGAATGACAACGAAAACTGGACTGCCGCCGACTTCGCCGACGACAAGATCATGACGGTTTGACCGCTTGCTGATGCGATCGAGCCCCCGCGTGTCCCTGGCGCGAGCAGGCCGGGGGGGCCCGGCAGAAGTGGAAGAGTCGGCGGGATCGGCAGCCTGGGCGCAATCAGCACGCCCGGACAGCGCCGACCGGACCCGCCCCGCTAGGACGTGGCGCTGATGGCATCGACGTTTGCCAACAAGCCCCAGACCCTCGTCCGCGAGACCGGCAACATGTTCGCTGTCGCCCTCGAGGGCCTCCGGGCCACCTTCCGCGTCCGAGACTGGAAACGGGAGTACATCGACCAATGCTGGTTCATCGCCAAGGTGACCAGCCTGCCGGTGATCCTGATCGCCATCCCCTTCGGCATGGTGATCGCCCTGGACGTGGGCTCGCTCAACCAGCAGCTGGGCGCCCAGTCTGCCACCGGCGCGGTCATGCTGCTCGCCATCGTCCGCGAGGCCTCGCCGGTGGCCGCGGCCCTCATGATCGCCGGCGCCGGCGGATCGGCCATGACCGCCGACATCGGCTCGCGCAAGATCCGCGACGAGATCGCGGCCATGGAGGTCATGGGCATCAATCCCATCCACCGGCTGGTCACGCCCCGACTGTGGGCCGCGGCGACGGTCAGCCTCCTCCTCGTCTCGTTGGTCGGCGTGGCCGGGCTGGCGGGCGGGTTCATCTTCAACGTGCAGGTGCAGCACGTGACCGCCGGGGCGTACTTCTCGGGCTTCACGACCCTGGCCCAGCTGGCCGATCTGTGGTCGGCACTCGCCAAGGCGTTCGTGTTCGGACTGATTGCGGCCATGGTCGCGTGCTACAAGGGCCTGTACTGCAAGGGCGGCCCGAAGGGCGTGGGCGACGCCGTCAACCAGGCCGTCGTCGTGGCGTTCATCCTGCTCTTCTTCGCCAACTTCGTCATGACCACGCTGTATTTCGCCCTGGTACCCCAGAAGCTGTAGATCGTGGCCACCCGCCTTCGCCGATCGGGACCGCTTGCCGGGGCGACCGGGCTCCTGGAGGAGGCAGGCCGCCAGCTGTCGTTTTACCTCCGCATCATCGGCGACATCCTCACCGGCAAGGTGATCCGGCGCCGCTACATGAGCATCGTGTTCTCGCTCATGAGCGACATCGCCATCGGCGCCGGGGCGCTGATCGTCGGGGGCGGGATGATCTTCGTGATCTTCTCGATGTCGTTTTTCACCGGCACCGAGGTGGGGCTGCAGGGGTTCAAGGGGCTGCAGGCCATCGGCGCCCAGTCCTTCACGGGGTTGATCGCCTCGTGGGCCAACACCCGTGAGGTCACGCCGCTGA
>JAUTXM010000309.1 GCA_030838025.1 Acidimicrobiaceae bacterium | reverse complement strand
GGGCGGCCGGCGCTGCTCGGCTGATCGGGGCCCCTCTCCGGCGGACACAGGCGCAGGCGCAGATGCAGGCGCAGGTGCAGGCACAGATGCAGGCGCAGGCGCAGGCACAGGCACAGGCACAGGCGCGGGCACAGGCGCAGCTGCGGGCACAGGCGCAGGTGCAGATGCGGGTGCAGGCGACGAAGAAGGCCCGTTGGCCCCCGAGCTGGTGCCGTCAACGGCCGGCTGGGGGCCGGATGCCACTACGGCGTCTCCTCCGCCAGCACCGGTGCCACCGACGTCACCGCCTGGCCCTTGTCGAGGCTCACGACCCGAACACCGGTCGCGTCCCGACCCTGGCTGGAAATCTGGCGGACTGGCATCCGAGCCATCACCCCTGACGAAGAGATCACCAGGATCTCATCTTCGAGGCCGACCATGAAGGCACCCACCACTTTTCCTCGCTGGGCGGTGATCCGGATGCCGCGGACACCCTGGCCGCCACGGTTCTGGCGGTTGAAATGGTGCAGCTGGGTGCGCTTCCCGAATCCCCCGTCGGTGACGATCAAGATGGTGGCATCGTCGCGCGCCGGGTCGACCGAAACCAGTTCGTCGCCCGCTTTCATCGCCATCCCGCGCACGCCCGCGGCGTCGCGCCCCATGGGTCGGACGTCATCCTCGCTGAAACGGATCGTCATGCCCAGCCGGGAGACCATGAAGATGTCGTCGCTCCCCGAGGTCTGGATGACCCCGACCAACTCATCGTGTTCCCGCAGGTTGATGGCAATGAAACCCTCACGCCGGGACTTGTCGTACTCGGCGAAGTTGGTCTTCTTCACCTGGCCGGCCCGGGTGGCGAAGAAGAGGTAGCGATCGGCGGGGAAGTCCCTGGTGTCGATCAACGCCTCGATGCGCTCACCGGGGTCGAGCGGTAGCAGGTTGACCAATGCCGTCCCCCGGGCCGTGCGCTCCTTGACCGGCACCTCGTAGGCCCGCAGCCGGTACACCTTGCCCCGATTGGAGAAGAACAGGAGGTGGGCGTGGGCCGAGGTGTGGATCACCCGGGTCACCAGGTCCTCTTCCTTCAGGTTGGCGCTGCGCACGCCGCGCCCGCCGCGGCCCTGGGTCCGGAAGGTGCTGGCCGTGACCCCCTTGATGTAACCCGCCTTGGTCATGGTGATGACGATCTCCTCGTCATCGATCAGGTCCTCGACGCTCATGTCGCCGTCGTCGAAGGTGACGATGGCCCGTCGAGGCGTGGCGTACTTGGCCCGGATGGTGCCCAACTCGTCCTTGATCACGCTGCGAAGACGACCCTCGTCGGCGAGGATGGTCTCCAGCTCGGTGATGGTCTCGCGGAGCTTGGCCATCTCCGCTTCCAGGTCGGTCCGGCCCAGATGGGTCAGCCGGCTGAGCTGCATGTCCAAGATGTGCTCGGCCTGGATCTCCGAGAACTCGAATGGCTCGGCCATAAGCGCCAGGCGGGCGGAGGCCTTGTCGTCGGACGCCCTGATGGTGGCGATGATGGCGTCGATCATGTCGAGCGCCTTGAGCAGGCCCTCGACGATGTGGGCCCGAGCCCGAGCCTTGGCCAGGCGGAACTCGGATCGGCGCCGAATGACGTCGATCTGGTGGTCGACATAGGCCTGCAACGCTTGGACCAGGTTGAGGGTCCGGGGCACGCCGTCGACCAAGGCCACCATGTTGACGCCAAAGCTGGTCTGCAGGGGGGTGTGCTTGAACAGGTTGTTG
Source organism: Acidimicrobiaceae bacterium (assembly GCA_030838025.1). Classification (GTDB taxonomy): domain Bacteria; phylum Actinomycetota; class Acidimicrobiia; order Acidimicrobiales; family Palsa-688; genus JALYXV01. Next base: position 6,611 of record JAUTXM010000309.1, on the reverse strand, counting down.
AGCACCACGTTGGCATTGGCGTCGCGCTTCAACCCGATGACGATCTTGGTGTCGACCCCCGACGAGAGGTCGTCGATGGTACGGATTCCGTCGAGTTCGTGGCTGTTGACCAGCTCCGCGATCTTGGCCTCGACGGTCTTGGCGCCCAGTTGGTACGGCAGCTCAGTGACCACGATCGAGGTGGCGCCCTTGACGTCCTCGACGATCTCGGTCTTGGAGCGCATCTTGATGGAACCCCGCCCGGTACGGTAGGCGTCCATCATTCCGGCCCGACCCAGGATCAGGGCACCGGTGGGAAAATCGGGGCCCTTCACGAAGTGCATCAGGTCGTCAGGCGTGGCATCGGGGTGGTCGATCAGGTGCAGCACCGCGTCGATCACCTCACCGAGGTTGTGGGGCGGGATGTTGGTCGCCATGCCGACCGCGATGCCCTGGCTGCCGTTGATCAACAGATTGGGCAGACGCGACGGCAGGACGCTTGGCTCGTCCTCCTCGTTGGTGTAGTTGCGCCCCATGTCGACGGTGTCCTCGTCGATGCCTTCGAGCATGTGCATGGCCAGCGGCGACAACCGGCACTCCGTGTAACGCTCGGCTGCGGCGCCATAGTCGGGTGACCCGTAGTTGCCGTGGAAGTCGATCAGCGGCTCTCGGAGGCTGAAGGGCTGGGCCATGCGCACCAGGGCGTCGTAGATGGCCTGGCTCCCGTGCGGGTGGAAACGGCTCATGGTGTCGCCGGTCACCTTGGCGCACTTCACGGCGGGCCGCTCGGGCCGGTAGCCCTGCACGTGCATGTCGTACAGGATCCGGCGATGGACCGGCTTCAGCCCGTCGCGGGCGTCGGGGAGGGCCCGGGAGATGATGACCGACATGGCGTACTCCAAGAAGGAGCGCTCCATCTCGTCTTGGATCTCGACCGGTTCGATACCCGGGTCGCTGCCATCGCCGCCGTCGCGACCGCCGCGGCCATCAGGGCCGGAGTTGTCGCCGTCATCGGAGCCGGGGCCGGGGCCGGAAGGGAAATCTGCCATCAGTGCGCTGCCTAAATGTCGAGGAACCGGACGTCGCCGGCGTTGGTGGTGATGAAGTGCTTGCGCAACTCGACGTCGTCGCCCATCAAGATGCTGCACACCTCGTCGGCGATCGCCGCCTGCTCGACGTCGATGCGTAGCAGGGTCCGGTGGTCGCGGTTCATGGTCGTATCACCGAGTTCGTTCCAGTCCATCTCGCCCAAGCCCTTCAGGCGGTTGAACTCGTTCTTGTGGTTGGGGTGCTCGTCGAGGAATCGTTGCCGGGCCACCTCGTCCTTCAGGTAGATCTTCTCCTTGCCCACCAGCGTCGAGAACAGCGGCGGCTGGGCCGCAAAGACGTGGCCGCCCTCGATGAGCGGACGCATCTGGCGGAAGAAAAAGGTGAGCAGCAACGTCCGGATGTGGCTGCCGTCCACATCGGCGTCGGCCAGGATGATGACCTTGCCGTACCGGGTCTTGCCGGCATCGAAGTCGTCGCCCAGCCCGGCGCCGATGGCCGAGATGAGCGCCTGGATCTCGTTGTTCTTGAGCATGCGGTCGATGCGAGCCCGCTCGACGTTCAAGATCTTGCCCCGGATGGGGAGGATCGCCTGGTATTCGGGGTTGCGGGCCCGGATGGCGGAGCCGCCCGCTGAGTCGCCCTCGACGATGAACAACTCCGCTTCGTGTGCGTTCTTGGTGCGGCAGTCGGTCAGCTTGCCCGGGAGCCCCGCGCCCTCCAGGGCCGACTTGCGCCGGGTGGCATCGCGCGCCGAGCGGGCGGCTACCCGGGCCCGGGCCGCCTGGACCGCCTTGGCGAGGATCTGACGGCCCTCGCTCGGGTGCTCCTCCAGCCACTCGGCCAGCTTCTCGTTGGTCGCCCGCTCGACGAGGGAACGCATGGGAACGTTGCCCAACTTGGCCTTGGTCTGCCCCTCGAACTGCGGATCGCGCAGCTTGACCGACACGATGGCGGTGAGGCCTTCGCGGATGTCCTCACCGAGCAGGTTCTCGTCCTTCTCCTTGAGTGCCCCCTTGGCCCGGGCGTAGCGGTTGATGACCGCCGTCAGCGCCTTCTTGAAGCCCTCCTCGTGCATCCCGCCCTCGTTGGTCGAGATGCCGTTGGCGAAGCTGTGGATCCCCTCGTAGTAGCCGGTGTTCCATTGCAGGGCGACCGACACCTCGCCGTCGTCCTCGGCGGCATCGAAATGGGCGACCCGCTTGAACAGCGCCTCCTTGGACGCGTTGAGGTGGCCGACGAAGTCGATAATGCCGCCCGCGTACTGGTAGGTGATCGGCGTGTGGTCGTGGCCTTCACGCTTGTCGGTGAAGCGGATCTCGAGGCCCGCGTTCAAGAAGGCGTAGACCTGGAGGCGCTCGACGATGGTCTGGGCCCGGAACTGGGTGTCCTCGAAGATCTTGGCGTCGGGCCAGAAGGTGACGATGGTGCCCAGGCGCCCGCGGGGGGCGGGGCCCACGACCGCCAGCTTGGCGGTCACCTTGCCGCCGTCGGCGAACTCCATGCGGTACCGCTGCCCGTCCCGATCCACCTCGACCACCAGCCGGCTCGACAAGGCGTTGACAACCGACACCCCGACGCCGTGGAGGCCGCCCGAGACCTTGTAGCCCTGGCCGCCGAACTTGCCCCCGCCGTGCAGCTTGGTCAGGGCGATCTCGACGCCGGAAATCTTGTACTGGGGGTTGATGTCGATGGGGATGCCCCGCCCGTTGTCGATCACCCGGCAGCCCCCGTCGCCGAGCAGGGTCACATCGATGTGGTCGCAGTAGCCCGCCATCGCCTCGTCGACGGAGTTGTCGACGACCTCCCACACCAGGTGGTGCAGGCCGGTCAGGCCGGTCGAACCGATGTACATCCCGGGCCGCTTTCGGACCGGGTCCAGCCCCTCGAGAACCGCCATATCCTTGGCGCTGTAGGACCCTTGGACGCGCCTCGGGTCCGAGTCCTCAATTCGTGCTTGCATCGCCATGAACGCGACCTCGTCTGACTTCGTGGATAGGGGGCGTCTCAGCCGAAAAACAGCAGGTCAAGGCCAAGAAACGCGACCGTTGTAGTTTACCAGACAGGGTGTGACAGGCGGTCACTTCGGGCGCCTTGGCACCACTTTCACCTCGATTTTGTGAACCCCTGTTTCGCCCGTCGCCGATGTCACCTTTCGCACCAACTCAGGGGCCAGGAACATCAGTTGCGTCGCCCACGCGGGATGCTCGACACCGAGGCGCAGCACCCCGTCTTTGACCTGCAGCGGCCACGCCTCGGCGGCAATCGCGGGCCCGACGATCTCGTCCCACCGGGAGAAGATGGCGCTCAACTCCGCGGGCGTCGGCGCGCCGAGGGAGCGGGCCAGCCGGGGGAGCGAATCCCCGACGGGCCGGGGCTCGGGCGCCTCCCCGGGCAGCGGTTTCCAGGGGCTCACGAGACGCCCCGACCCCGTGGTAGGGCCCCGGCGGTGCAGCGGCCGCGGCGCTCGAGTGCGCTTGCCCGCTCGCGTCGCGCCCCGGCGGTGCAGCGGCCGCGGCGCTCGAGTGCGCTTGCCCGCTCGCGTCGCGTCCCGGCCGGACTCGTCCCGGGCCACGCCCACTCCCCCACCACGGCGCACCTCGGCGTCACGGGAGGATTTTTCCCCCCTCCACCCGGACGACCAGCGCCGGGCGAGCGTGCGCCGGCAACTCTCCCGTGGTGGTGACGAGGGCCTGGCCGGGCGGGAGCGAGTCGAGCAGGGCGGCCGAGCGGTCGGCGTCGAGCTCGGAGAACACGTCGTCGAGCAGCAGCAGCGGGGGACCACCCAGTTCGCGGGTCACGAGGAGGTGTCCGGACAGGCGCAGGGCGAGGGCCAGTGAGCGCTGCTCGCCCTGGGAGGCGTGGGTGCGCGACGCCAGGCCGCCCAGGCCCACGATCAGGTCGTCGCGCTGCGGCCCGAGCGTGGTGACGCCGCGGCGCAGGTCGTCGCCCCGGGCCGCGGCCAGGGCGGAGGCCAGCGGGCCGTCCCAGCTGCGCTGGTAGCCGACCGTAACGTGGGCCGCCCGCTCGGCCACCCGGTCGTAGACCGCCGCCAACTCGGGCCCGAGGCTGAGCAAGAGGCCGGCACGGGCCTCGGCGACCGCGGTGCCGGTCTCGGCCAGTTTCTGGTCCCAGACGTCGAGCGTCGTGATGATGTCGGCGGCGGGGCGGGGGTTGCCGCCGGCCTGTTTGAGCAGGGCGTTGCGCTGCTTGAGGATCCGGTCGAGGTCGCTGCGGAGCGCGTCGTGGCGGGGGTGGAGGGCGACGAGGAGGTCGTCGAGGTAGTCACGGCGGCCCTGGGGCCCGGCCTTGATCAGCGCCAGGTCGTCGGGCGCGAAGACGCTGACCTGCAGGGCGCCCAGCAGGTCCCGGGCCCGCCGGAGGGGTTGGCGGTTGACCTGCACTCGGTCCCGACCGTTGGGCCGCAGCTCGGCCTCGATCAGGAGCCGTCGGCCGTCCCGGTCGGCCTCGGCCCGAACGATCGCCTGGTCGGCGCCCACCCGAACGAGGGCCTCGGGCGGCGCCCCGCGAAACGAGCGCAGGGTGGCGAGGTACCCGACCGCTTCGAGCAGGTTGGTCTTGCCTTCGCCGTTGTTGCCGACGATGACCGTCAACCCGGTTGGGGCGGGCGCCAGCTCCGCCGTGTGGTAGTTGCGGAAGTCGGTGATCCACAGGCGGTCGAGGTGCACCCGAGCTGGCCTCCCGTGTTCGGGCGAGCGCGACCGACGCCGCTCAGGACACCCGAACGGGCATCAGGAGGTAGAGGTAGTCGGACCCCTCCGTCGGCTTCAACGTGGCCGGCTTGAGGGCGTCGAGGGTTTCCAGCTGGACCTCGTCACTCGTGATCGCCTCGACACCGTCGATCAGGTAGTTGGGGTTGAAGGCGACGACCATCTCGGCCCCTTCGTACTTGGCGTCGACCTCCTCGGTCGCCTGGCCCCAGTCCTGGGTGATGACGGTGAGCTCGATGCCGTCGGAGCGCATGGCGATGCGCACCGGGGTGGTCGGGTCACGCACCATGAGCTTCACTCGCCGGACTGCGTCGAGCAGGGCGTCGCGGCCGACGATGAGACTGTTGGGGTAGTTGCTCGGGATCAGGGCCCGGTAGTTGGGGAAATCGCCTTCGATCAACCGGGTGGTCAGCTTGACCGAGCCCAACTCGAAGGTGGCGTCGTGCTCGCCCAGGCGCAGGATGGCGGCCGGGCCGTCCTCGCCCGCGCTAGGCGTGGCGCCCGCGGCGGGCCCAGCGGTGGCCGTAGCGGCGGTAACGGGGTCCGCAGTCACGTCCGCCCCCTCCTCGGGCGGCGCCGCCGGCGCATCCGAGACGGCAGGCGGGACAACGGGGGCCGGCGCGGCGGCCGAGCTCTTGGCTGCCGACGTCAGGAGCCGCTGCAGCTCGGCCAAGGCCCGGGAGGGTACGAGCACGTGCTGGTCCTCACGCAACACACCGATGCCCGGGAGGTCCCGCACCGCCAGCCGGTAAGAGTCGGTCGCCACCAGCCGCAGCCCGCCCTGCTCAGCCGCCATCAGGACCCCGGTCAGGATGGGCCGGGAGTCCTCACTCGAGGCGGCCCGCACCACCTGGCGCAACGCCTCGGTCAGCCCCGTGGCCGGCAGCTTCACGGCTTCGCCCGAAATCGGTGGCAGGCGGGGGAAGTCCCCGGCCGGATGGGTCCGCACCGCGAAATGTGAGCGACCCGAGCTGATCCGCAACTCGTCTTCGTCGTTGTCGGATTCCACCGTGACCGCCCCCGGGTCGAGGGCCCGGACGATGTCGGTGACCAACCGGCCCGGAGCGACGACCACACCGGGCGTCGACACCGAGACCCCGACCGACACCTGGATGGTCAGGTCGAGATCGGTGCCCACCACCCGCAGGTCGTCGCCCACCGTCTCCAGGCGCACACCCGACAGCACCGGCAACGCGCCCCCGCGGCTGGCGATGGCCCGACCAGCAGTCGTGAGGGCCTCCAGCAAAACGTCACGCTCGCATCGAAACTTCACCGGCAACCTTCCTCAATCATTATGAATTCAATTCGTTAACAGCAGTAGTAGGGGCTGTGAATTGTGGACAACACCCTGTCCGTGCTGGTCAAGTGGGTCGGCGTCATCCCGCCGATGTCCCCAGACTCCCACAGGGGTGTGACCAAAACGCGAACCGTCGGTGGACAGTCCTCACTCGATCCCCCGAAATCACAAGGATTCGACACAGTGACATCCACCGGACCGCGAATAGGGCCGCCACGGCCGGCCGTGGGCGTCACCCGCCGCCCCTGACCCGCTGGATCAACTGCGTGGCCTGGTCGTACACCTGGCGGCGTTCCTTCATCAGCTGCGAGATCTTGGCGACCGCGTGGATGACCGTCGTATGGTCCCGGCCCCCGAACTCACGGGCGATGGCCGGGTAGCTGAAGTCGGTCAGCTCCCGGAAGACGTACATGCTGATCTGGCGGGCGTTGACCAGCGGGCGCCGGCGGCTGGTTCCGCACAGCTCGTCGACGGTGAATCCGAAGGTGCTGGCGGTCGCCTCCAGGATCACCTTGGGTGTGATCTGGCGGGGCTGGTCGGCGGCCAGGATGTCCGAG
>JAUTXM010000298.1 GCA_030838025.1 Acidimicrobiaceae bacterium | reverse complement strand
CGGTTCGTTCCGAAGCGGCGGCTCACGCCCACGTCGCCCACCACCACGGCCGGCTACGCCGCCGCCTCCCTCGACGGCCAGGTCCTCACGGTCGACTTGGGCAACAGCCTGCCCACGGCTTCGGTCGGCGGGCCGCTCGCCGACATGGGAACGTTGCAGGTGGCCCTCGTCGGGACCTCGGGTGGGCCAGAAGTCCTTGCCGGCGTCGACTACGGCCAGCGGGGATGGTTCGAGCGGACCGGTTCGATCGTCCGCATCCCGCTCTCGCCCGAGCAAGCCGAACAGGCGGCGACGACGCCGCTGGCGCTGGTCCAAAACGCCGGGTCGCCGACCGCCGCCGTGATCCTGGCCGAGGACCCGAGTGGCGGTTGGGTCCGAGCGGACCAGTTCGTGTTCCGCCTCAACCCCGGCGACTCGGCCACGACCAGGTTCTACGCCAGCTCCTTCGGGGCCCCGGCCGCCGGCGCAACCATCAGCCTGGCCTTCGACCCCTCGCAGATGGCGAGCCAGATCGACCAAGGCCCGATCTCAGGCCCGGGCCCCGTCGGCCAACCAGAGTCGGCCCTGACCTTCCCGGCTCAGATCACCACTGGCATCGACGGCACCGCGCCGATGACCCTCATCGCGGGCGACCCGGGGACGCCCCGCCGGTACATCGACGGCCAGATGTACGGCATCACCTATGGCTTGGGCGACACCGCCCCGCCGACCGGAAGCGTCGGCCAGGGCAACCTCATTCTCAACGCCTTGGTGTGGTCGGGGTACCAGATTCCTGCGCACCCCTCATGGATCACCGATGTCGGTCCCATCTTCGAGCAGTACGCCGATCTCTACCCCGTCATGCGACCCATCGTCGACCTGTCCAACTACTCCAGCGTCATGGGCCGCCTGCCCGCCTTGCGCAACGTGTTCGACACGCCCGTCGACGACCCCAACTACATGCCCGTCACGCGCGACCTTTCCCGGGCCAAGCGCACCATGATTCGTCGGTGGCTCGACGCGCCGCTCTACATGGACCTCGGCTCGGTCGAGGACCTGACCGCGGCGCTGCAACAGGCGATCGAACTCGAGCACGCCACGATCCCGCCCTACCTGTGCGCGCTGTACAGCCTCAAGTCCGGTGCCAACGCGGAGATCGGCCAGCTCATCCGCAGCGTCGTGATCGAGGAAATGCTCCATCTGGCCCTGGTCGCCAACATCTTGATCTCGATCGGCGGCTCGCCTTCCATCGGCCATCCGGGCTTCGTGCCCACCTACCCGGGCGCGCTGCCCGGTGGCTTGCGCGACGGACTGATCGTACGGCTGCGGCGCTGTTCGATCGAGCACATCCGCGACACCTTCGTTCGCATCGAGCAGCCCGAGGTGTCGCGCCAGCCGGTCGACGGGCGGGTCGACCCGTTGGACCCCGTGGATCGAGCGCCGTCGACCATCGGTTGGTTCTACGACGAGATCGAGCGAGCGCTTGAACGGCTGAATCGGAAGGGGGCCATCGAGTTCGGCCACCTCGAACAACAGGTGACGACCTGGTCAGGACCGGGCCGGCTGTTCGCCATCGCCGGCCTCGACGACGCCCAGCGGGCGATCCGCGAGATCAAGAACCAGGGCGAGGGCACGGGGGCGCTGCGCCCCGGCGACGGCGACCACGAGCTGGCTCATTACTACAAGTTCTTGGAGATCGTCGCGGGACGCCGGCTGGTGCGCCACCCTGACGGCTTTGCGTATGACGGCGACGCCATCGCCTTCGATCCCGCGGGGGTGTGGCCCATGATGGACGACCCCGACGTCACCAAGCTGGCCCCCGGCTCCCGGGCGGCGGTGCTCGCCGGCATGTTCGCCACCACGTATCAGTCCTTGCTGGTCGGGCTGCATGAGACCTTCAACGGCCATCCCGAGCGTCTGGGCGAAGCGGTTGGCATCATGTTCTCCCTCGATCTGGCCGCCCGCCGGCTCATGCAAACGCCGTCGGGCCTCGGCGACGGCACCAGCGCCGGGCCGTCGTTCCAGGTGCCGTTCGTCACCTGATTGCGGCAGGCGCTCCAGATGCGGAGCACGGTGGCGCCGGGGGGCGGCGGCGGCTCAGCGGCGGCGGGGCAGACTGGGCGATCCCCACTTCCTGGTTGGTATGCAACGGGCTCCGGGTCGCCCCGCTTCAGGTGGCCGCGCTGCCCTGGGAGCGTTCTCGGGGTCTGCTGGGAAGAGACCGCATCGACGGGGCGATCCTGCTCGACCCGGCGGTGGTGGTGCACACGTTCGGGATGCGCTTCCCGATCGACGTGGCGTTCTGCGACCGCCAGCTTCGGGTCCTGGCCGTCGTGACCATGCGACCACAGCGGTTGTCCAGGCCCCGCCTCGGTGCTCGGGTGGTCCTCGAGGCGGGGGCCGGCGCCTTTGGCGGCTGGCAGCTCTCGACGGGCAGCCAGCTCAGCGTCGACGACGAGGTCGACTGAGGACCCAAGGCTCAGCGGCCAGGCCGGGCGGGGCTCGGCCGGCCGGGCGGCGCTCAGCGGGCCGGGCCGGGCGGGGCTCAGCCGGCCGGGCGGCGCCAGGGGACGGGCGAGTTCTTCACCGGGACCAGGTCCCGGCGGTACTGGCGGTGGGTCCGGGCGACGGCCTCGGCCGCCTCTTCCTGAGCCCTCGCCAGGTCCCGGCGGAGCCGGGCCACCTCGTCCTCGAGTTCCATGACCCGTCGGACGCCTTCCAGGTTGAGGCCGTTGTTGGTCAGTTCCTGGATGCGGCGCAGCCGCTCGAGGTCGCGCTCGCTGTAGCGGCGGCTGCCTCCGCCGGTCCGGGCTGGGTCGACCAGCCCTTTCCGTTCGTAGATGCGCAGCGTTTGGGGATGCACCCCGGCCAACTCGGCCGCCACCGAAATGACGTAGACGGCCCGGGTGGAAGTCCTGCGGTCAGGCATTCTCACACCCCCAAATGAGCTCTCGGCGAATCGCCGTTGGAGTTGGTGGCCGAGGCGAGAGCCTCGATGGCCTCGCGTTCGGCTTCAGTCAGTTTCTGGGGGATCGCGACCTCGACGGTCACCAGCAGGTCACCCACGCCCGAACGGGCCGGAACGCCATGCTCCTTGACCCGGAACGTCCGTCCGGACCGCGTACCCGGGGGAACCTTGAGGTTGACCGGCCGATCGAGCGTCGGCACGGTGATCGTCGCGCCCAGCACCGCTTCGGGGAAGCTGATGGGCACCGAGAGCGTCAGGTTCTTGCCTTGGCGGCCAAACAGCGGGTGCGGCGCGGTGTGGACGGTGACGTACAAGTCGCCCGAGGCGCCGCCGTTGGCACCGACGCCGCCGCGGCCCTTGACTCGGATCCGTTGGCTGTCTTCCACGCCGGCGGGAATGCGGACCTTTACCTGGCGGCCCCGGCGCTCCACGCCCCGTCCGAAGCAGTTGCGGCACGGGGTCTCGACCCGCATGCCGGTGCCGCCGCAATCACGGCACGGCTGGCTGAACGAGAACAGGCCCTGGTTGTCATTGACGACCCCTCGGCCCCCGCAAGTGGAACAGATGACGGGACTGGTACCGGGCGCGGCGCCAGTGCCTCCGCACAGGGAGCACGCCACATCACTGGTGACGTTGACCGTCGCCGTGACACCGTTGACCGCGTCCAGGAAGGAAAGGTGCAACTGCGCCTCGAGGTCCTCACCACGGCGAGGTCCGGCTGCGCCGCTCCCGCGAGCCCGCCCGGCCCGTCCGAAGATGCCTCCCAGCAAATCACTGAGATCGTCGGTCGAGAAGTTGGCGGTGAAACCGCCCGGGCCACCACCGCCGGTGGCGCCCGAGAAGGCGTTGCTCAGCGGTCCGAGGCGTCGAACCTCGTCGTACTCCTTGCGCCGGGCGTCGTCGCCCAGAACGTCGTAGGCGGCCGAGATCTCCTTGAAACGATCCTCGGAGCCGGGGTTGGCGTCGGGGTGGTACTGCTTGGCCAGCTTCCGGTAGGCGCGAGTGATGTCCTTGTCCGTCGCGGTGTCGGTCACCCCGAGGATCTTGTAGTAGTCCTTCTCGAACCACTCCCGCTGCGGGGCCATGGCGTCTTAGCCTTTCACCTTTACCATCGCCGGACGCAGGACCCGGCCCTTCCACCGATAGCCCGCCCGCATCACCTCGACGACCTCGGGGCCCTCGGAACCGGAATCGCCCGGCTCGTGAGCCACCGCGTCGTGGACGGTGGGGTCGAAGGTCGCGCCGACAGGGTCGATGCGCTCGAGTCCCTCGCGTTCGAGGGCGTCGAACAGCGCCGTCCATACCTGCTTGACCTCCTCGCCGCCGCCATGGGCGATGGCAAGGTCCATGGTGTCGCAGACCGGGAGGAGCTTGCTCACGAGCTCGCCCGCGGCGCGCTCCACGTGCTCGATCTTCTGCTTCTCCACCCGCTTCTTGTAGTTCTCGAAATCGGCCTGCAGGCGGCGCAGCGCGTCGAGGTACTCGTCGCGTTCCCGGGCAACCGACGCCACCCCGAGGTCGACCGCGACGTCGGCGGCGGCGGCGGCTGCTTCGAGGTCAACGGCGGCGTCAGCCAGCTGGGCCGCCAGGTCGGACGGGGTGGTCGCCGCCGGGCGCCCCCCGCCGGTCGTGCGGGAGTCGGCACCGGTTTCCGCGACCACGTCGGCCAGAGGATCCGGCGAACCGGCCGGACCACCACCACCAGCGGGGCCGGCGCCACCAGCGGGACCGGGGCCACCAGCGGGACCGGCGCCAGTAGCGCGACCGGCGCCAGTAGCGCCCGGGCCGGCGCCACTCGAACCAGGAGCACCCGAACTGGGGGCTCCCGCGTCGTCAGTGGCGCCCGCCGGCGCCGAGCCGCCGTTGGAAGAGTCTGCGCTGGTCATGCGCCATGCTCGTCGACGATCTCGGCATCGACGACCTCTTCGTCGTTCGGACCGGCATCGCCACCGCTGGCCGAGCCACCCGAGGGCGAACCGCTGGAGGCTCCGGTGTTGGTGTTGCCGTTGACCCCGGCAGACTCGTAGAGCCGCTTGCCCAAGTCCTGGACGCCGTTGGCCAGGCTGTCGGTCGTCCGGCGGATGGGCTCGATGTCGCTGCCCGCCAAGGCGTCCTTCAGTGCCTTGAGGTCGGCCTCGACCCGTTCCTTTTCGGTGCCCACGTACGAGATGGCCTGATCCTTCAGCATCTTTTCGGTCTGGTACACCAGGCTGTCGGCGTTGTTGCGAACCTCGGCTTCCTCGCGGCGGCGGCGGTCCTCCTCGGCATGTGCCTCGGCGTCGCGGACCATCCGCTCGATCTCGTCGCGGTTGTGAGCCGACTGACCGGTGATGGTCATCGACTGCTCCTTGGTCGTGGCCTTGTCCTTGGCCGACACGTGGACGATGCCGTTGGCGTCGATGTCGAAGGTGACCTCGATCTGGGGCACGCCTCGGGGCGCGGGCGGCAAGTCGACCAACTGGAACTTGCCCAGGGTCTTGTTGTACATCGCCATCTCCCGCTCGCCCTGCAGGACGTGGATCTCCACGCTCGGCTGCATGTCCTCAGCGGTCGTGAACACCTCCGACCGCCGGGTCGGGATCGTCGTGTTCCGTTCGATCAGCTTGGTCATGATCCCGCCCTTGGTCTCGATCCCGAGGGACAGCGGGGTGACGTCGAGCAGCAGGACGTCCTTGACCTCGCCCTTCAACACACCAGCCTGGATGGCCGCTCCCACGGCGACGACCTCGTCGGGGTTGACACCCTTGTGGGGCTCGTTGCCCGTCAGGGCCTGCACCATCTCCTGGATGGCGGGCATGCGGGTCGACCCACCGACCAGAACCACATGGTGGATCTTCTGCTTGGTGAGCCCGGCATCCTTGATGGCCTGCTCGAAGGGGCCCTTGCAGGCCTCCA
>JAUTXM010000291.1 GCA_030838025.1 Acidimicrobiaceae bacterium | reverse complement strand
CTGCAATCGACGGCTTCAGCCCGCCCCAGGACCGCTTCCGACCTTCGTCGAGGCGGTTGTCAGAGCCCGCAACCCGCTCGTGCCCAATGACGCGATGATTCGCGTTCATGCCCGTGGAGCGGAGTTCCGTACGAGGCCGTCGAGCCGGTACGGGACGACCGAGACGTACCTCCCCCGGGGCGATGCGGCGGATGCACCGGCAGCGGCGATGGCCCCCGCGCCGCGAAATCCTCCCTGGCCGCCGCTCCGGCGGGCACGGCGATCCGGTCCGGTCCGGTCCGGTCCGACCGGCTGGCTTCGCGGCCGGACCGTCAAGGCGGTCGACGACACCACGACCCGACCCGGGCTCGTTGGACCTCGCGGAACCCAGCGTGCCCGGCTACGGGAGGTTCCGCAGGTCCGTGCATACCGTCGACAGCACTCGGTCGAGCTCGAGTGACGTCACGCCGACCGGCTTCGGCTCGTATGCCGTGTGGCCCTTATTCCATCCGTAGCAGTAGAGACCACAGGCATCGAACCAGGTTGCGGCGATGTGCCCGAAGCTGATCGTGGACGCGAGGTCGTTGGCGTCGCGCACTCGAACGGCCATGAACATGTAACACCGCGGTGGAGCCTGTCTCATCCAGGCGCCGAGATTCGACGTCGCCCCGCCACCTTGGCCGGCCAGCCGTGCCTGCTCCGCTTTGATGTCGATGTTCTTGAAGCTCGCCTCCTTGATCCGCTTCTCAAGGTCGGCGCTGCCCGCACGCCCTTCAGGATGCGGCTGCAGAAGATTCCGCGGGTGCTTCGGGATGCCGGTGACCTTCGTCTCTATCGCGAGGGCAACGGCGCCGGTACGGGGGTACGCGACGTCGAACTTGTGATTGCGGAAGCTCAGGCCGGCAACGTCGGGCCGGGAATGCAGGTCTTTGCCTGAGCAGTTCGCTAGGAGCAGCGCCAAGACGTCGTTGAAGTAGTCGCCCTTGCCGTTCTGAATGTCGCCCTGGTCGGCAACGCCGCTGACCACGAGGGCGTCGAAAGCCTCCATCGCGGCGAGGTAGTCCGCTTCGGCTTGCGGCCAGGTAGCGGCACCAGCGGCCTCCATTCGCCGGTACGACGCAACCAGCGGAGCCCGGCCCTTCTTGGTCGTCGCTTGCTTGGTCTTGACGGTTCGTGCCACGTTGCGCGCGAATGTACCCGACCACGCGCTCAGATCGGACACCCGGCACGAGTCAAGCTGGCATCGCGTCCAGGCCGTAGAGCGGCAATGCCGCCTCAGTGGCCGCTCGACGGTCCCGAGCGTGAAATGCAGCGGTCAAGGCGGCCTGAGCCGCCTCGTCTACGTCTTCGATCCGGGGGAGGCGGATGCGGCGGAGGTATTGGGCCTGGAACCGCAGGAAGCCTCCGCGCATGCGGACCGAGTACGCCTCAATGAAGAGATTGGCCACGTCGCTCAGCATGAGGCCGCCCAGGACGCCGAGGTCCCAGCGCTCGGAGGTGACCCAATATAGGTTGTGGTGTGGGTAGGTCTTGCCGTCGTCGAGCACCGGGAAGATCGCCTCCTTGAAATCGGGGAGGTAGAGCTTCGGCCGTCCGACGAGCCCTTCGATCACGCGGTCGATCGTCTTATGCCATTTGCCGGCCTTGGCCGTATGCCGGCGCCGCAGCGCGTCCTCGTGCCGGCCCAGGTACGCGGCGAATCGCGGCCAGTCAGCGAGCGCGACCAGACCGCGTTCGTCCCAGGGGTTCACGAGGTATCTTCCGGACCACTCCACCTTGCCGCCGGCGAGGTCGCGCGGAAGTGCGAGCGGTAACAGGCGCTCCGACTCGACCAGGTCGGCATCCTTGACCACGTAGACCCTGTCGGCTCCGGTGGCCACGCCGATACCGACTTTCGTGCCGGTCGAGACGTCCTCGAGCGGGGGGAACGCCGCCTCGAGGTCGGCGATGACGGCAAGTTGGTCCGGCGACCCGCTAGGCCACCCGGCCCGGCCCCCGAACCAGCTGTGAACTCTCGCCGCCCGGAATCCGGGTCCGGTGACGTGATCCTCATCCGCCCGAGACGCCAGCTCGGAGATCAGGCGGGCTCCATGCTCGTCGAGTCCCGGCAACCCCTCGACGACCAACGGACCGCCGCACTGCGGCTGGCGTCGAAGGACGGTGATGGCAGGATATGCGTCGACCTCGTCCTCGAACGCGTCGACTCCCGTCATCGAGAGGAGGGTGTCTACCGACCAGGCGGCCGCGACCATCTCGCGCAGGCGGGAGCCGTAGGCGTTGCGCATCCACCGGTCGGCGCAGATGAAACCCAGAACCCCGTTCGGCCGCAATGCCAGCAGCCCGTGCTCGTAGAAGCCGATATACACGTCGGCGCGGCCGCCCATCATGAGGCAGGCGCGCCGGTAGGCATCTGAACGCTCACGGGGCACCGCCTCAAGCCTGATGTACGGCGGGTTGCCTACCACGACGTCGACGCTCGCCTCCGGTTGCGGCTCGAGAAGGAAGTCGCGCTGCGTGATCCAGCCGGCGGCCAGCGAGTCCGCCGCGTCCACGTCGGCGCCGCCATCGATCAGCAACGCGGCGACGGCGCTGCGGCTCGCCGCGACGTTTGCGCTCAAGAGGTCGAACGCCGTGACCGACTTGGCCGCATCCAGGACGTGGTGACCGTGCGCCTCCGCAGAGCCCAGCAGGCGTTCGACCATGGGGATCAGGAACGCTCCCGACCCACAGGCGGGTTCAAGCGCACGGATGCGGACGAGGTCGCGGTCGGCTGTGTAGCCGGCCAAGTCGAGGATCAGCTCGACAACCCACCGGCGTGTGAAGACCTCGCCGTGCTCGCCGGCGAGATCCTCGGTGGCCGTCGTGGGATCGGTACTTGCGTGCATTTGGAGAGCGAGTTGCCGACTCGGCGCACCCGGTGCGAGCCTACGGGATCGGGCGGCGGCGAGCTTTGACACGAACACATGTTCGCATCCTGGTCGGATGCCACCCCTCCGGGACCGCGCCAGCGGCGCCCCGCGAGGGAGGGCCCCGCGGCACGCACGGAGTCCCCGGTGTCGACGAGGAGCCGCTATTTGCCTCGCCGGAGCCGATCCCGCGCCTGCGCCGGTCGCCGGGCCAGGACCGGCAGGTGCGAGACTGAAGAGATGGAAGACGCCAACAACCCACGACCCGACTCGAGCCACGACCTCGAGCCCGAGGAGACGGTCGACCCCCTCCAGCTGTTCTTCAACGACATGGCCAAGACCCCCCA
>JAUTXM010000282.1 GCA_030838025.1 Acidimicrobiaceae bacterium | reverse complement strand
GGCCACGGTGTGCTGCACCCCGAGCGAGCGGAAGATCCGGCGGATCCCCTCGCCGGTGGCCACCGCCACCGCGGCGCAACGCACCGGCTCGGCCGGTACCGCCGACTCGGGCAACGCCTCGGGCGGGGGCGCGATGGCTTCACGGACCCATCGCTCCTCCTCGACCTGGTCCAACAGGTCGGTGACCCGGATCTGGCGAGGCCGGCCCACCTCGACCGCGGCGTCGATGGCGGCGCCGATGTCGTCGGTGTGGATATGGCAGTTCCACAGGCCGTCGCCGCCGACGACGACGATCGAGTCGCCGATGGCAGCCCACATCTGGCGGAAGCGGTCGACGGCGTCGTCGGGGGCTTCGAGGAAGTACATGACCTCGTAGCGCAGATCCCCGACCGCGCCGGGATGGCTGGACCCAAGGCCCGCGACGACCGACGGGGCCGCCGCCGGGGCCATCGCGTCCGGTTCGGGGAGTGGGCGCTCGGCGCAGCGATGCAGGAAGGCGTCGAGCAACACCACGAACCCGGCGCCGCCCGCGTCGACCACACCGGCCGCCTTGAGCACCGGCAACTGGTCGGGCGTATGCGCCAAGGCGGCGGCGGCCGCGCCTTTGGCGGCGTCGAGCACGTCGACCAGCGACGCCGTCCGGCAGGCGTGCGCCGCCGTGGATGCCGCCTTGATCACCGACAAGATGGTGCCCTCGACCGGCCGCATGACCGCCTTGTAGGCGCCGGCCGTCGCCCGGGCCAGGGCATCGGCCACGGTGGCGCCGTCGCCGGGTCCGTCGCGAAACGCCTCGGCGACGCCGCGGAGAATCTGCGACAGGATCACGCCCGAGTTGCCCCGGGCGCCCATCAGCGAGCCGTGGCTGACGGCGGCGCACACCGCCCCCAAGTCGGCACCCTCGCGATCGGGGAGCTCCGCGACCACCGACTCGAGGGTCAGGGCCATGTTGGTCCCGGTGTCGCCGTCGGGGACCGGATAGACATTGAGCCGGTTGATTGCCTCCTGATGGGCCCGCAGGGCGTCCCGGTATGCGACTACCACCGAAGCCAGGTCGTCGGCTTCGAGGCGCACGAGCGTCCTCATAAGGATGGCGATGCTAACCTGTACCTCTGTCCCTGAAGTCTCCGGGCCTACCGGCGCGCCCCGCCCGGGAACCAGCTACGAGGTGTTCTTTCCATGGCAGCAGTGTGTGAGGTGTGCGGGAAGCATCCCTCGTTCGGCATGAGTATCAGTCACTCCCACCGGCGGATCAAGCGCCGCTGGAATCCCAACATTCAGCGGATTCGGACCCTGGTCGGCGCGACGCCGCGCCGCATGCATGTGTGCACGTCCTGCATCCGGGCGGGCAAGGTCACCAAGGTCGTCCGCTAGCGCCAGCTCGTTGCCTCAGGCGCTGCGCCCGTCGCGAACGGGGCGCCCCGCCAGCAGTGCCAGCACGTCCTCACCGCGGAAGCGGAGATGGCCGCCAGCGGTGCGAATCGACGGCAGCTTGCCCGCGGCCGCCCAGTTGATGACCGTCCGGTCGGTGACATCGAACAGCACTGCCACTTCATGGCTGCGCAGGAGTTCGTCACCGCCCTCGCGATGCAGGTGGAGCCGAGGCCGGTCGCCGTCTGACTCCGCCGTGGCCATCGCCATGCCCGGGCGCCCGGCCCGCTCCGCCACCGCGGCCGCAGGACCCGACAGGGCCGCCATGGGCGTGGCGGGCACGCCGGTACCGGAGCTGGCGCGACGCCACATCGCCAGTTGTCCCGCGACCTGTCGGGACACGGCCGACAACGCCTGGCGCTCCCGCACCGACAACTCCCGGGGCCGGCGGTCGAGGACGCACAGCACGCCGAGGAGGGTGTTCTGGCGGCTGCGCAGCGCAACGCCGTAAACGAAGCGAACACCGAGCGGTCCCCGAGCCAAGGGGCCCATGCCGAACTCAGGGTGGCGGCCCAGATCGCGCAGTTCCAGCGGCTCGGCACAGCGCCCGATGGCGGCGAACAGCCGGTCGTCGGTCAGAAGGTCCTTGCGCTCCACGCCGTGGCCCAAGGTGCTCCACCGGCCGTCGGGCTGGGCGACCGAGATCAGCGCGAAGGGGGCATGGCAGGTGGTGGCGGCGACGAACAACAAGTCGGCGAACACCCGGCCCGGCTGCTCCGGGGTCGTCCCCAGCGAGCGAACCGGCGCCAGCGTTTGATCCTGCCCCGAATGTTCTCGGACCGATTGGTCCCGAGCGAGCTCACGAGCCGGATCCTGGGCGCCAACCGGGGGCCGGCCGGCGTCCTCGCGAACCGACGGCTGGACCCGGCCCGACGGGGGCCGGGCGGGAAGATCGTCGGCCGGTGTGTAGCGCGTCACGGCACCAGGAGCGACGCCGGCGGAACTCCCCGACTGGGCGATCCAGGCCACGTGCTGGCGGCCTTCGTCCACGAAGCGCCGCGCCCGGCCGAACTCGTTCGGAAGTGACGCCGACACCGCGGTCAGGGCATTCGACAGGCGCTCGGGTCCGATGTTGCGGTGGGCGTAGTACTCGGCCCGCCACGAGAGGAAGTCGAGGAACAACCGCCCGTCGTCGACCAACAGCGCCGCCCCGAGGTGGCGCAGCAGCAGCTCCAGCCGGTCCTGGGTGTCGGCCACGCCGCCGGGATCATCGTCGTCGGAGTCGCCCGCGATCCGCCGCAGGGCAATTACGACGCCCGCCCGGATCTCGGGCAGGCCCGCCTCGAACATGAGGTATTCCTCGGTGAGGGCCCGCCCCGGCGCCAGCTGCGGCGCCCGGGAGATCCAAGACTCCACGATCCCGACGACCTGGTGGGCCGACGGCGCCCAGGCGGCCGCGCCCAGGCGGAGGGCGAGTAGCGCGTCGCGCCCGAACGCCGCCCCGCCCACGATGACCGGGACGCCGTAGGCGTGGGCGACCTCGATGGAGCGGGCGGCACCGGGCAGGCCGCACGGCGAGGTACAGCTGATCAGCAGCGCCGCGGGACGCTGGCGACTCAGGAAGCCCGGGAGGTGTTTCGGCGTCACGCCGGCGCCAATGTGCTGCGCCGGGCAGCCCTCGGCCCGCAGCAGCTCGGTGACCATCTCGGCCGGAATCTCATGGTGCTCGCCCGGGGGGCAGCACACGGCGACGCTGCGCTGCTCCGCATAGCTCGCGGGCACCGCAGCGCGCGGAACGGCGGCGCGGGCGATGGCGGCGGCCGCAAGGGCTTCGGCCGCCCCCACCTCGCCCGCCGCCCAGCGGCGACCCAGTTCGACCAGCGCAGGTGCCAGCAACCCGGTGATGATCCCGTCGATCGTGGCCCCATCGGATCGTGCACGGTCCACCAGCGCCAGCGCGGCGCTGTGATCCAACCGGCCCAGATGGGTCGTCAAAGTCTCGAGATCAGCCAGATTCGGCCGGACAGCTGCGACCATACGCTTTAATGCCTCCCCTTTTTTCTGCTCGGGATTGGGTTCGGCGCCCTTTTGCCCCACCTTTAGCACCGCGCGACCACCGGGCCCCCGAATGAAGGGAAATTGTCGCTATTCGGAGGCAATTGTCGAGAAAGGGCTACACCTGCGGCGCCAACGTTCCGACCATCCCTACATGAGCGACTCCTTTGTCCGGGCGACGTGCCCCACCTGCGGCGACGTCGTGCTCACCACCGATGATCTCGGTCTCCGGACAGCTCAGGGACAGTCGTCATTCTTGTTCGCCTGCCCCCGCTGCCACGAGCAGGTCAGCCGGGAGGTGCCGGCCGGGATCATCCATATCCTCCAGGCCGCGGGCGTCCATGAGGTCGCGCCGGAGCCGGAGCTGCTCGGCGCCGACCAGCTGGCCGAGTTCCTGGCCGACTTCGACCGCGTCGACTGCCTCGACCAGCTCCGCCGCCTCGACCACGGCGCCTGAGCCCCGAGCCTGAGCCCCGAAGCCTCGACCGTGGCGGCCGTGGCCAGCCCGCAACGCCTCATGTTCAGCTCCCTTCAGGTTCGCCCGCCCTCGCCCATGTAGCCACTCACCTCGTCGCGCGCCGCGCTGCCCGTCCCGGGGTCGACAGGCCCGATGCCTCGGCCCAGCGGCCCACCGGCGGCGATGGCCCGCGACACGAATCGCTTGCCGTCGGCACACGCCTGCTGCGGGGTCCGGCCGAGCGCCAGGAAGGCTGTTATGGCAGCCGACAGGACACATCCGGTCCCGTGGGTATGAACGGTCACCCGGCGGGGCCCTTCGAGCCAGAGCAGCCCGTCGGGCCCGCACACCAGGTCGGGCGACGACCGGTCGTCGGCCAGGTGGCCGCCCGTGACCAGCACAACCTCGGCCCCGAAGCGGCGCAACTCCTGGGCCGCCCCAATCATCGCGGCCCGATCCTCGACCGGGTAGCCGACCAGGGCCGCCGCCTCCGGCAGGTTCGGCGTCACGACCGTGGCGAGGGGCAGCAACTCCGCCCGCAGCACCTCGAGGGCGTCGCCCGCCAGCAGCGCATCGCCGTGCTTGGACAGCGACACCGGGTCCACGACCACGAGGGCGATCCCGGCGTCGCGGATCGCCGAGGCCACCGCCCGCACGCCCGCCGCGGAGCCCAGCATCCCCGTCTTGGCCGCCCCCACCGCCACGTCCGACGCCACGGCCGCGATCTGGGCCCGGATCACCTCGGGCGGCACCAGGTGGATGGCGGCGACGCCCAGGCTGTTCTGCGCCGTCACCGCCGTGAGGGCGACGGTGCCCCACACGCCGAGGGCCTCGAAGGTCTTCAGATCGGCCACGACGCCGGCCCCACCGCTCGAGTCCGAGCCTGCGACGGTGAGCGCCACCGGCCGGCTCATGCCCAGCGGTGTTCCCAGCCACCAACGTTGGGAAAAGGCCTCCCGAGGACGCGCCGCACGCGCGGATCGGGGAGGCAGGTCCCGATCCGGATGGGCGGGGTGAGCCCGGAGAACGCCGCCAACACCATGTCGTCATCCGCCGCGGTGAACGCCAGTACGTAGTCCTCACCGCCGGTCAGCGCCTCGCCCTCGGTCGCGCCCGGGCCGATGGGAACCACGTCCACCTCCAGCCCCACACCCGAGGCGTCGGCCAGGTGGCCGAGGTCGGCCGCCAAGCCATCGGAGATGTCGATCATTGCCGTGGCCCCTGCCGCCCGGGCCGCCAGTCCGTCCGGCACCGACGGCCGAGGGCGCCGATGGGCGTCCGCCGCCCTCCCGGTCGCCCCTTTTCCCAACTCCTTCAAGACCCGCAGCCCCGCCGCAGCCAGGCCGAGGGGCCCGGTCAC
Source organism: Acidimicrobiaceae bacterium (assembly GCA_030838025.1). Taxonomy (GTDB): domain Bacteria; phylum Actinomycetota; class Acidimicrobiia; order Acidimicrobiales; family Palsa-688; genus JALYXV01. The sequence goes on along the minus strand of JAUTXM010000282.1, from coordinate 1,770 downwards.
CCAGATCCCGTCGCCCGCTCGGGCGCCCGAGCGCAGGATCGGCGGCCCGGTCAGCGACCCGGTGATCGCCACGCTGACCACGACGACGGCGGCGTTGGCCAGGTCGCCGCCCACTACCGGGCACTCCCACGCCTCGGCCGCCTCGGCAATGCCCCGGTACAAGAGGTCGAGGTCGGTGTCGGGCGGACCACACACCGTGACCAGCAGGTGGCCCGGGCAGCCCCCCATGGCCGCGATGTCGCTGACGTTGACCGCCACCGCCTTCCAGCCCAGGTCGTCCAGGCCGCTCAGGTTCAAGTCGGCGTGGACCCCGGCGACCACGGCGTCGGCCGCCAGCACCAGGAAGCCGCCGGGGGGGGCTGCGACGACCGCGGCATCGTCGCCGATGCCCACCTCCGGTGGGGCAAGGGGGCCGAGCCCGCTCGCCAGCCGGGCCAGCGCCGCGAACTCGCCGCTCAGCGGGTAGCTCCGGTAGCGTCCATACTGGGGAGCGTACGCAGCATCTGAACAGGAGCAGGCTGACAGTAAAAATGCCGACGCGATGCAAGGCGTAGTCAAGTCGTACGACCCGACGACGGGGGTCGGTAGTGTGGTGCGGGACACCGATTTCTCGGAGTACGAGTTGTCGCCCACCGCCCTGGAGGGTTCCATCTTCCGGATGCTCCGCCAAGGCCAGCGGGTCGTTTTCGACCTGGACGACACGGGCGACGCCCATCATCTACGGCTGGGCTCCGAAGTCGACATGAAAGCCCCACCCGAGCCGCCCTCGCCGGTCTGAGCTGAACGATTCACAAGGAGTGAGCGCATGACCACGACCATCCCGACCAACGACGTTCCGACCAACAACGCCAAGCTGATCCAGTGGGTGGAGGAGTGGGCCACCCACTGCGCTGCCGACCGGATCGAATGGTGCGACGGCTCGGCCGAGGAGTACGACCGGTTGTGCCAGCTCCTGGTGGACGGCGGCACGTTCACCCGGCTGTCCGACGCCAAGCGGCCGAGCAGCTACTGGGCCACCTCCGACCCGGCCGACGTGGCCCGGGTCGAGGACCGGACCTACATCTGCTCCCGGTTGGAGGTTGATGCCGGGCCGACCAACAACTGGCGCGAGCCCGCCGAGATGCGCGCCACGCTTCGGGACCTCTACGCCGGGTCGATGAAGGGCCGCACCATGTACGTGGTCCCGTTCTCGATGGGGCCGCTGGGTTCGCCGATCGCCCACATCGGCGTCGAGATCAGCGACTCGGCATACGTGGCGGTCAACATGCGGATCATGACCCGGATGGGCCGGGGCGCCTTGGAGGTGCTGGGCGACGACGGCGACTTCGTTCCCTGCGTGCACTCGCTCGGAGCGCCGCTGGCGCCCGGCCAGGCTGATTCGGCCTGGCCGTGCAACGCCGACAACAAATACATCGTGCACTTCCCCGAGACCCGCGAGATCTGGTCGTTCGGCTCGGGCTACGGCGGCAACGCCCTGCTCGGCAAGAAGTGTTTCGCCCTGCGCATCGCCTCGGTCATGGCCCGCGACGACGGCTGGCTGGCCGAGCACATGCTGATCCTCAAGCTGACCTCACCCGACGGTGACACCCGCTACGTCACCGGCGCCTTCCCCTCGGCGTGCGGCAAGACCAACCTGGCCATGCTGGTGCCCACGTTGCCCGGCTGGAAGGTCGAGACGATCGGCGACGACATCTGCTGGATGAAGGTCGGCCCCGACGGGATGCTGCGGGCGATCAACCCCGAGGCCGGTTTCTTCGGCGTGGCGCCGGG
>JAUTXM010000465.1 GCA_030838025.1 Acidimicrobiaceae bacterium | reverse complement strand
TGACCGCGTCGAACAGCTCTCCCTGCTCCTCGCTGCGTTCGTGGCGGAGCAACAACTTGAAGCTCAACACGGTGACGGGGTCGATGCAGAGCAGGGTGGCGAGAGGATTGCCGGCCAGGTTGGTCACCGTCTTGGTGAAGAACTGGTTCGAGATGGCCACATGCTGTTCGTCGACCAGGTACACCCTGGACATGTGGGCCAAGTTGGGTTCACCCTGGGACGAGCATGTGGCCAGGAGGGCGGGGACCTCTCCCTCGAAACAGCGGGCGATATCAGCCAGCGCGATCGTCATCCGCCCGTCCTGATGCGTCGGCCGGCAGCGGGCCCCGGCGTCTGGTCGTAAAGCGCGTCAACCTCGACCTCCAACGGCACCACCCGGCGAGGGAAAAGTCCGGCGATCATCGGCTGAGGGATTCCCACCCGGGGACTGGCCTCGCCGAATGCTTCGACATGGCGATGGAACAGGGCAAGATCGCCCGGCGTCCGTTCCTCCCCGGCTGACACCACCCGCCCCTTCCATTGCACCGAGCGGTAGGTGGTGATATCGGTGACCAGCACCGCCACCCGGGCACCGATGAAGGCGTTGGCCCGGGCGGTTCGGGCATCGGTCGAGATCAGGACCCGGAATCGCCGCCCGTCGAGCTTCGCCACCCCCGCCAAGCGGGTGGCGTCGGGCACCGCCATGGCGTCGGCCGTGCCCAGCATGGCCGACACCGGGCCACGGATGAAGCCGGCCAACTCTTCGTCGATCAGCACTTCGTTGGCAACCACCGACCCAAGGCTAGCCGCGCCTGGGGCCCATGTTTAGGAAGCTTTTAGCATTGACGGGGAGCTTGCGTTGACGGTTAGCAACCTCTGAGTGCCTCCTCACGTTTCATTTATGAACGCCCTTGGCCGCCATCGCTCACGATGGTCCCGATGATGTCAATGATTCAGACAGGCACCAGCCACGATTTATGGCAACTCCTCAATGGAAGGTCGCGCCGCGCCGCGCCACACCACGCGAAGTCTCGGCGACGGCCTTCTCCGGCGTCCCCTGCCCTCCAAGCGGGCCAAGGCAACTGCCGCCATCGCATCAGAACACGACCTGTCGGTGCATCAACCCCATGGCATGACGATGCCCGCCCGGCGTTATCGAGCAGGGACGGTTGCTCAAAGAACCGGGCGAAATAGATGGCTACGAACCGCAGTGACGCATCACACCACCTGACAAAGGAGCAGTCATGACTACGACGGGATCGGACCGACCGGCGCTCGATGTCACCGACATGATCGCGGTTCACCGGGTCTTTCGCGACACCCTCGGCCGAGCGGCCGCGGTGATCGGTGCGGTCGGCGACGGGGACATTGACAGGGCTGCCACCGTTGCCAACTTTTTCGACAACATCCTGTTGTTCCTGCACGTGCATCACCAAGGTGAGGACGACTTGATGTTCCCCGTGCTCCGCCAGCGGTGCCCCGACCAGCGGGAACTGATCGACCGGGTGGCATCTCAACACGGCGACGCGGACGAGAAGGTCGCCGCGGCCGAGGGATCCCTCAGAGCATGGTCGGCCAATCCCGGCGCAGAGGCGAAACGGTGCGCCGCGGCCATGAACGCATTGGGCGGTCACCTCGAGGCCCACTTCGCCGACGAAGAACATGCGCTGCTTCCGCTTTGCGCTCAACACCTGTCAGCCCCCGAGTGGGGAGCGCTTCCCGGCCACGCCATGGCGAGTTTCACAGGAGACAAGATCTGGCTCATCCTCGGTCTCGTCGCCGACAGGATGACCGCCGCTCAGCGCGACGACATGTTCGCTCACATGCCACCCCCAGTGGTGGACATGTGGACCAACTTCGGCCGACAAGCCTTCGCTCACCTCGTGGCCCAGGTGGACCCGCCGCTTCGAGTGCCGGCAGCCGAACTCCCGTGAGCGCGGCGGTGCGGCTCGGTTTCGTCCTTCCCCAAGTCGGCCCCATGGCCGGCCCCGACGCCCTCATCGCCGTCGCCCAGCGAGCCGAGGAGCTGGGGTACAACTCGCTGTGGGTCACCGAACGGCTGCTATCTCCGGTGGCGCCCCGAGCTCCCTACCCGGCATCGGCGGACGGTTCGCTTCCCGAACAGTTCAGAACCGTCCTCGACCCCGTCGGAACCCTGGCATTCGTGGCCGCCCACACCCACCACGTCCGGCTCGGCACCAGTGTCCTCGACATTCCCTACTACAACCCGGTCATGTTGGCCCGACAACTGACCACACTCGACGTGCTCTCCGGTGGGCGTCTTGACGTCGGGTTAGGGCTGGGCTGGTCGCCCGACGAGTTCGACGCCGCCGGCGCAACGATGACAAATCGGGGTGAACGCGCCGACGAGTTCATCCAACTCCTCAAGGCCATCTGGACCACCGATCCCGTAGAATTCGAAGGCAGGTTCTACCGGGTGGGGAAGTCGTTTATCGGCCCGAAACCAGTCCAGAAGCCCCACCCCCCGCTGTACCTGGCCGCCTACACTCCCGGCGCCATGCGCCGCACGGCACACTTCGCCCACGGATGGAACCCGGCGGGCATCCCCCTCGGCCCGATGACCGAAATGTTCACTGGCATCCAGGCCATGGCCAGCCAGTTCGGACGCGACAAACCCGCCCTTGTGGTTCGAGCAAACTGTTACCTGACGCCCGAACCTTGCAGCGACGACCGCCCCATCTTCGTTGGCAGCATCGAACAGATCGCCCAGGACGTGAATGCGGTTGAAGGGATCGGCGCCAGCGAAGTCTTCTTCGACGTCCAGTTCTCGCCAGCCGTCAACACCACCGCCGATGTCATCGAGCGGATGGAACAGCTCTGGGCCTCGACCCAGTGACTTGGCCCCCAACACGACAGGCCGACCACTCTGCATCCACCCGCACATGACGCCGCCCGATCTCGCGGCGGATCTGCCTGGCAGACGGCGCCCTATTCGGCGGTACGTCCATTCATTGGCGGCGAACGCCGTACCCGTCGATCGGGTCGGGTCCGAATGCCAGAGCTCGACCTGCTGCAGGCTTCCAGATCGGGATTTCTGTACGTCGGCGAGCCGGGCTCTGTTCACGTTCGTCGAGATTTCCCTCTGGCGAAAATCTGCCTCCGCCGATCCTTCGTCCCGAGGCAGATGAAGAGTGGCCCGACGAGCGGCAAGAGGAGCGGGAGCCGCGTCCATGACTGGCTGGCAATCGCGAGAACCGCGAGGGCCAGCAGGACCACGAGAAGGAGCCGCGTCATCTGGACTTCCAAGCGTTTCAACGGCCGGACCAGCTGATAACTCACGTCGGGCCCGCTGGCGAGACGCCGCCACCACGGACGCTCCCTTGACGAGCTACCTGTCATCGCCACACCCCGACATCGATCCCCTTGAAGATAGAGCCTTTTCCGACGGCAGGCACGATCACGCGTGGTCCGGTTCGCCGCGTTCGCGCTCGGACCAACGCTCGAAGCCGGCGTAGATCTCGCGCGTCTGCAGAAGTGTCCCGCTTTCGCGCAGGAATTGGTCGCCTAGCTCCCAAAGGGTAGCCACAGCGCGACGGTGCTGGTCAGCGTCGAAGTTCTGGATAAGTGGCGGCTCCTTGTCATCTTCTGAAAAGGCGATACTGACAACGAGGCCTGACCAATGAACGTTTCGAGGACCACCGCGACGTTGAAGGAGCCACTCCTCAAAGCCACGCAGTAGACCGCCGCTATTGCCCATATCGCAACCTAGGATGAACGCTGTCACGACGTCGTACCGGTCGCCACCCTGCAAGTACATCCCCGGGCGATCTCGAACGTGGGTGAAGAGCTCCCGGTACGCGCTGTTCATGGAAAGGGATAGTGCCACTTGCACGGCCGACGCGGGACGTCGCACTACGATCGGGGCCGCCCCGAGCCGTCGTTCCGTCGCGAGCCGAGCGGACCAGTCGCCCGGGAGAGGCGCGGCCAGATGAGACGATCGGCGCCGGTCGGGCCGATACCGAACGCCCCGAAAACCTATTTCGACGCCTGGCCCATCGACCAACTTTTGGGTCTCCCCGCATCGAACCCTGGCCGGCCCACCGTGGCGCCCTCGGGCCTCCGTTGGCGCGACAATCAACGGACCGAGACCTCGTGGCGCTCTGGATGGTGGTCCCGGTGTACTTGGGATCGT